>CAJCCX010000189.1 GCA_903961015.1 uncultured bacterium | reverse complement strand
GCGACAGCAGCAAGAGCAAAGTGATTTGCTAGACGATTTGAAATACTCATTTTTTCATTTCTCCAAAAAGAGGGACAGAATTCTGCTCATCAGAGTTGGCCTTTTTAGGGAAGGTTCTTCATGATGGTCCTTGGACATACAACCAAAGACGAATACATAATGAAGCCACTTTCGCTAATTGCAAATTTTGCTATCAATAATTTAATAATTCTAAGTTTTTGCATCTGCGAAATAAATCTTTGAAAATCTTGTTTATCCAGATGTTTACCGAGTGGTTGGCAAAGTCTCTGTGCCGTTTGGTGGCAGCTGTCCATTCAATACCGCTTCAACATGGAACGAGGGTTCAAACCACAATGGGTCGATCGCATCAGTGGTGGATTGACCTTTTGAGGAAGAAGTGCGCTTGGACTTTCCCATTGGATTGTCTATCAAATCAAGAAAAATCCGCTTGGTTACAGGCATTCCTGTCATAGGGGCCTTGCCAATTGGCTTGCCAGGAAGTTGGCGCTTGCTTGGTGCTTCACCGCTAACGCCGCCCTCTTTCAGGGCCGGACCTCCAGAGGAGTTTGCAAAGGGCTTGGCGATTTCCGCCCATTCCCATTCGGCCTTGAGAACATCATAATTTTGCGCATCGGCAATGATCTTGACATTCTTTGGCCCGCGCATTTTTGGAAAACTCGAATCACGTTGCGCGGTAACGATTGTGACTGGTCGGCCATCGGCGGCAATATTGGTCGCCGAAGGCTCGAAGGTGATCACATATCCTCGATCGAGTCGATCGAGCATCGATTCGAGCGTGAGCGGCTCGATCTCATCGTCGGACTGAGCCCAACCAGATTCGATCATCGAGATCATTGGCGTGCGAAGTTCGCGCAGAGAAGCAGCGGTGCGGATCGTGCCTGTTGGATCGATCGCCCAATATGTTGTCCCATCAAATCCAAAGACGCCCTTCATGCGGGGCGATCGGCGGTCCGCACCATCTTGTGGATCTGCTGCATTTCTTTTCTCAAGTGCGTCAAGAATTGCTCGAGGAGGCATCATTCCAAAGATGCTGAGGGTCCACCGACCGCCAGTTCCCAAGACAAGTTCGCCAGTGCGAGTTTGCATTTGAGGTCGTTGAGCAGATTGCAATCGGTCTTGTTTCGTTGCTGAATCAAAGGCAGCAGGCTCTATTTCCATTCGCACCGAATAGGTGCGTTCACTTTGCTTTGACGAACTTCGGATCGATTGCAACGCAGCGAATGCGTTGGAGTTTGAAGAAGATGGAACATAGAGGACAGCCAATGCAAGCGCCGCAGCGATTGAGACGGATCCGCCAATCCAAGCGAGACGCTTGCGGAAATTGAGCTGAAAACGCTTGTTTTCTAGGCGAATCGTAGCGATCGCACGGCCAACTCTTTCTTGAACACGCGCATCTTCGCCGGGCAGAAGCGTCGCAAGCAAACCATGCACCGTCATGCCATCAGCCGAATCAGATTGATCACAAGCAAGATCGGTTGGGTTGGAAATCGCAGAATCATCTCTGGCGAATGGATCGAAGTCGAAAGGTTCGTTCATTGTGAAAGTCCTGTTGGTGAAAGTCCTGTTGGTGAAAGTCCTGTGGGTGGAAGTTCTGTTGCAGGGGCGAAAATCGACTTGGTTCTGAGGCACTCTGCCAGTGCAAGTCGAGCGCGATAAAGGCGCTTTCTAAAAGTCTCATCGGTGGTTCCCAGCGCCTTTGCTGCAGCCGCCGCATCAAGACCTCGGACATAGACCAGATCGATCGCTTCGTGCGCGTCTTCTTTCAATCGTGCGATGCAATCGTGCAATTCCGAGATCCGCTGCGAAAAGGAGTCGCCCGCAGTTTGGTCAACTTGGTCAAATTGAAGATCAATCCGCTGCTGCATAAGTTCTGTCAGATGCGTGCGATATCTGCGATTCTTGCGAGCCGAGCTGAGAATGTGATTGCGCGCAATGCCCCGAAGCCAAGGTCCAAAGGGACGGCTGCGATCAAATTCGTCAATGCGCTTCCACGCAGTGATGATTGTTTCTTGGAAGACATCATCCACGGTCGATTTTTCGAATGCGAACGTATGAATGAAAGCGTTGAGCATTTCAGCGTGTTGTCGAACGAGGATGTCGAAGAGACCTTCTGCGCGCATTGGGGTGAATTGAAAAAGTTCGTGCTCCCGATCCTTTGGCAAATGAAAGTATGGGATTTTGTTTACTTCGCCCTCTGGCAGCGTATTGGGACAGATTTGATCTAATATCCTGATTCGGCATAGCCGAATACTGCTATGCCGATCTTCGCCCTTAAGATGCTCTTTGGTGATTCCGCCCGTTTTTATGGGATGTTGCTTGGGTTAGCGTTTTCCACTCTGCTGATCTCGCAACAAGCGTCGATCTTCGTGGGGTTGATGTCGAGGACATTCGGCTTCGTGACTGACACGCCACAGCCTGATCTTTGGATCGTCGATCCAGCGCAGCGATTTTTGGATGACAACAAACCACTCAGGTCGACCGCTGTTCAGAGGGTGCGATCCATCGAGGGGATTGAATGGGCCGTGCCGCTTTTCAAGGGATTGTTGGTGGTCAACTTGCCCGACGGGAAACGGCAGATGTCGCAGGTCATTGGCATTGATGATGCAAGTTTGATCGCAGGTCCGCCGTTCATGCTTGAAGGTGCGTTGACGGATTTGCGCAAACCCGACGCGATCATCGTGGACGAGCGTGCGTCGCGGAGAGAATTCAAGATGAACACGCCGCCAGAAGGGGGCGAGCCTCGGCCGCTGCGAGTGGGCGATACTTTGGAATTGAACGATCGACGGGCAGAAGTCGTCGGCATTTGCAAGGCGACGCAAACATTCCAGAGTCAGCCGGTGATTTATACGACATATAGCCGTGCGACTCAGTATGCGCCGATGGAAAGAAGAATGGTGACAATGGTTTTGGCTGGACTTGCGCCAGGAGTGGACGAAGCGCAGATCATCAAGTCAATCGCAGATCGGACGGGATTGTCTGCCTTTAATGGAGAAGAGTTCGCAGACAAGACGGTGGGATATTGGATGCGCGAGACTGGTATCCCGATCAATTTCGGAACGGCGATCGTCTTGGGATTCTTTGTCGGAGTCGCAGTGGCAGGGCAGATGTTTTACAACTTCGTCTTGGACAATCTGAAATACTTTGGAGCGATGAAGGCGATGGGCGCGTCGCGCAAGACTCTTCTTGGCATGGTTTTCTTGCAAGCTTCGACGATCGCTGTATTGGGATTTGGTTTGGGAATCGGAATGACAAGCGCATTTGGATTGACTGTTCCTGGCGAGCGACTTGCATTTCGGATGACTTGGCATATTCCGCTGATTGCGGCTGGGGCAGTGATCATTATCTGTACGGCGAGTGCGGCGATTGGAATGTGGCGTGTACTGCGGCTGGATCCTGCGGATGTTTTTAAGGGTTAAATCAAACATGACTCCCATCACCACTCCAGAAATTGCAGTTCGCGCATCCGGCGTTGAGAAGGTCTATGTTTCGGGAGATACGAATGTTGTTGCGTTGCGTGGCGCAGATTTGGAAGTGCACTGCGGGGAAGTGGTGATACTTGCGGGACCATCGGGTTGCGGCAAGACTTCATTCATCTCGATCATCGCTGGACTGCTTGCGCGTGATGGTGGAAAATTGGAAGTGATGGGGGAAGATCCGCAGGCGCTTTCTACTGAAGCGCGTACTGCATGGAGATTGCGCACGGTGGGATTCGTCTTTCAACAATTCAACTTGATTCCAACGCTTTCGATCGCAGAAAATGCGGCGATACCGCTGATCTTGCAAGGGATGGATCGACGAAGCGCGTGCGTGAAGGCGCGTGAACTTTTGAATCAGGTGGGACTGGGCGGACGCGAGCAATCGAGCCCAGTTCGACTTTCTGGAGGCCAACAGCAGCGCGTCGCGATCGCACGCGCACTGGTGAATAGTCCAAAGATATTGGTGTGCGATGAGCCGACGAGTGCGCTCGATGGAGCAACAGGTTTGCGCGTTATGGAACTTGTTGCGCAAGTCGGGCGCATGCCTGGGCGTGCGGTGATTGTGGTTTCGCACGATGATCGTATTTATCACCTCGCTGACCGAATCATTCATATGGATGATGGAAGAATTGATCGAATCGAAACGCCTGCTTCATTGAGGAATGTACATGCTTAAAACCACTTCAATTTCTCGCAAATTCCCGCCGCTTCGTTATGTCCTGATCCCCACGATCGCAATCGTTGGCATCGTGTTGGTGATCGTGACTGTTTTCAAGCAAGTGCCAAGAGTTCCAGTTGCGGCGATCATTGTTGCACCACCGAAGAGTCCATTTGATTTACGGATCGCAGGTATCGGAACGGTGCTGCCATCTTCGGATGTGGTCAGTGTCGGTACTGCGATTGCGGGAGTTGTGCTGGAAGTTGCAGTGACAGAAGGACAACAAGTGAAAATGGGAGATCTGCTTTTTCGAATTGACGGAAGACAGACGCAAGCTGATTTGGCAGTTGCAAATGCGAGAGTGGTTGTTGCGCAAGGAAAATTGGCGAGTGTGAAGGCGTTGCCGCGAGCGACAACTTTGCGCGAGGCGCAGGCAGTCGTCGCTTCGGCAAATGCGCAATTGGTTGATGCGCAAGGACGATTGAAACGCTTGGAAGATTTGGGCTTGGAAGCAGCAACGAGTCGCAACGAGCAGCCTCGATTGGAATATGAATTGGCGGCGGCGCAAGCAGGATTTGACCGCGCGCAGGCGCAGTTGGAAGAAGTCAAGCAAGGCGCGTGGGCGGAAGATGTGGATGTTGCCAAGTCCGAGGTTCTTGTCGCGCAAGCAGAAGTGGCGCGACTTCAAGTGCAACTCGAACGCGAGTCTGTCCGAGCGCCAATCGAAGGGGCTGTGCTTTATGTGGATATTGATCTTGGCGAACATGTTGTTCCAGGATCGGTTCAGCAAATGGTTGCGCTGGGAAAACTTGACCCACTGCATATACGAGTGCAGATCGACGAGATGGATGCATGGAGATTTCGTCCAGAGGCGAAGGCGATTGCGATGCCGCGCGGCGGAGCAAAAGGAGAGTTTCCGCTGCGATATCTGCGGATGATTCCGTTGATCATTCCAAAGCATCTTCTGAGCGGAGATTCGACCGAGCGCGTTGATGTTCGCGTGATGGAAGTGGAATATGAACTGGATAATCCTTCGACGATGTCGCTCTTGCCGGGGCAGCTTGTGGATGTGTTTATCGAAGTTCCGGCGGACGTGGGAAACTGAAAAGTATTTTGAGTGATGCTGCGGAGTGTTCTATAGAGTTGGATTGACGAGCTTTCGCAGACGTGCAATAAAAAATCCTTCGAGAGGTGGAAAGATTCGCCGTGCGTTGGCAATGGATGAGTCGAGTTGTTTTTGATTCCACTCTGTCAGCGCGGGCTGTGCGTGTGGCAAATCGAAGGGGAGAGGAATGATTTCGATGCGACCGGCATATCGTTCAAGCGCGCGCGCGAGCACGAGTTCGTTTTCTTCTGGCGCGAAGGTGCAGGTGGAATAGACCAGTGTTCCTCCAGGTCGAAGCGCATCGATCGCAGAATGCAAGAGTGCCTT
Organism: uncultured bacterium; assembly: GCA_903961015.1. Lineage (GTDB taxonomy): Bacteria > Planctomycetota > Phycisphaerae > Phycisphaerales > SM1A02 > F1-60-MAGs104. The sequence goes on along the minus strand of CAJCCX010000189.1, from coordinate 1,643 downwards.
TTGAAGTGACGCAAGTCTGCGGACTTTTCCGAGTGTCCAATCTTCATTCGCCGCAAAATCGCCCAGATGAATTCTGCCTTCGCCGCTGCAAGGAGCATCGACCAACACACGGTCGAACATCGCAGGATGACCGCGCGCCCAACGCTCGCCGTGGGCGCAAATGCATTCAGCCGTTGCCCCAAGAATGCGCAGAACTTCACGCAGTTTGTATTGACGAGGACGACTGGCATCGACTGCTACAAGATGTCCACTGTTTTTCATCATCGCTGCGAGATGAGATGTTTTACTGCCAGGCGCGGCACACAAATCGAGCACAGATTCGCCCGGTTGCGGATGAAGAGCCAATGATGCGGCGATGCTTGAAAGGGATTGAATATAAAAGCAACCTTGCGCGTGCGTTGGATGCGATTGCATTTCGCGCGGCGTGGTCGGGGTCTTGTATGCAACATCGCACCAATCGACGGTGTCGAGTGCGATGCCACTCGCACGAAGTTGTGCGAGCGTTTCGCTGGGAGGAGCGCGCAGAGGATTGAGCCGAATCGATGTCGGCAAAGCGGATGGATTCGCGTCGAGCGCGCACGCGAGAGATTCCTTGGGAAGAATTTTCTCCCAGCGTTCAAGCAGCAGAGGTTGAATCGCGCGCTGTGACATCAAGTGCGAGGGGCAAGAAGCGCGATGCGCATGGAGCTGTCATGCGGGCTATGGAAAAAGTGATCCAGCCCAAGCAGTTCTTCGATTTGTGCAGGATGCAGCAAGCGTTGCAGTTCGGCGCCAGAGTCTGCGAGGACCGCGTCGATGTTGGTGATCGCAAGATCGTTGCCGCCGAAAAATTTCCCGATGAATTGGTGATACTTCTCAGTCGCTGCGCGTGCATCTTCGGTGAGTGTGTCGCGCGGACCGCTGAATTCCATAATGACTCGATTGCGGTGATCGCCTGCGAGTGCGAAGCGAATGAGCGTCACAAGTTCTTGGTGGGAAATGTAATAAGAAAGACCTTCGATGATCCAAAGTGCCGGAGCGTGTGGATTCCAACCGCTTGCGCGAAGTTCGCGCTCAGTGATCGCAATATTGCGAAGATCGCATTCGACGCATCGAATGCGATTCGCGACGGAGGCATCGGCGCTTTGCGCAATGAGTTTTCGTTTTTCTTCGACGTGCTCGTAATCGAGCTCTGTTGCATGCGCATCTTCGTGCTGAGAGCACCAGTCGAGTGCAAGCGGCGCGAGTCCTGCACCAGGAATAATTATGTTGCGAGTGATTGGAGAACCAGAGAGTTGGATTTCCTTCATCCAGTTGCGAATGAGCGTCTTGCGAAGATCAATGCGGTGCTTGGCGGCGGGAGAATCGCGACGCGCCATTTCGGCAAGTTCCTCGCCGCTGGTCAGGTCGAGAGATTGAATGAGCCGTTTACCTGCGGGTGTGACCGCCATTTTTTCGCCTGCGAGCAACATCACCATTGCGGCAGTGCGACCAGCGCGAACATTGAGTGGTTGATTCATTACAGACAAGAGTACGCAGTGCAGAAAGGATTGCGGATTCATTGTTGAAAGTTGTGCAATGGGAGTAGAATGCAGTGATGAAGATGCAATACAACTTGGAGCGAAGCGTGGGGGGAAGCGTGGGGCGAAGAGTGGGGCGAAGAG
>CAJCCX010000188.1 GCA_903961015.1 uncultured bacterium | reverse complement strand
GCAGTGCTGTCGCCGTCGGTGTCAGTATCAGCAACACCGCAACCACAAATGCCGGGTGCAGTTTTGTTCGCATCTGCTGGGCAACCATCATTGCAATCAGCAGTGCTGTCACCGTCGGTGTCAGTATCTGCAACACCGCAACCACAAATACCCGGTGCAGTCTTCGCTGGATCTGCTGGGCAACCATCATTGCAATCCGCAGTGCCGTCACCGTCGGTGTCAGTATCTGCAACACCGCAACCACAAATACCAGGTGCAGTCTTGTTCGCATCTGCTGGGCAACCATCATTGCAATCCGCAACACCGTCGCCGTCGGTGTCGGTATCTGCAACACCGCAACCACAAATGCCGGGTGCAGTCTTGTTCGCATCTGCTGGGCAACCATCATTGCAGTCCGCAGTGCCGTCGCCGTCGGTGTCAGTATCTGCAACACCGCAACCACAAATGCCGGGAGCAGTCTTGTTCGCATCTGCTGGACAACCATCGTTGCAATCCGCAGTACCGTCACCGTCGGTGTCAGTATCTGCAACACCGCAACCACAAATGCCGGGAGCAGTCTTCGCTGGATCGTTTGGACAACCGTCAGTGCAATCTGAAGTGCCGTCGCCGTCAGCGTCTGGGCAATTTACGAACGTGATATTGTCCAACCCCCAATAATTAGCACTACCTGTAAATCTGATTGATCTAGCTCCGACAGTCCAAGCCGAACTAGATGGACTCCATGTGTTGTATGTATTCCCAGATGGGCCACTTGTATTGGGAGAAAATGACCACGATCCGACAACATTACCCGTTCCATTCAGACCAGAATATGCCTGGACTTGTACGTTTACAGTTGATGAGTAGACGAAAGAAATAGCTTGGATGCTGTAATCGAAATTTAGAGTCATTTCCGTCGTACTGACTGTTGCGACCGTGCCTGGATTCGGCTCATTCGATCCGTTATATGTGTAATACGTTCTAGATTCCGCCGAAAAATTCGTGCCGTAATTTGGACCTGGTCCAGACCCGCTTGATCCAAATCCAGCGTCGTAAAAAGCAATTACGCTTTCGCTTTGTTGCAAGCCGATGAATTGCAGCTGAACATCATTCCCCGCAGAATCGTTTGCTCCGAGTGCACGAACTTCGTTGCAGCGAACAAACCACCGAGAGTTTCCATCATTTGCGATTTCGGGCGATGTGCCGTTTCCCATTCCATCATGGCCCGAGTGTTTGCCAAACCATTGAACCAGAATTTCTCCTGAAACTGCGGACGACAAAACAAGGCCACGGTCACCAACCGACACATCCAACATTCCATTCGGCTTTGAAATCAGCGCCACAACTTCCATTCCAACCTTAAACTCAGATTTGCATGAAGATGGGATTGGAGTTCCATTTCTTGGAACGACTCGATTCACTTCGGCTTGGAATCGAGCTCCTCCAGGAAATGATCCATCGCAGTATCGCTCACGAAGGATTGGGATAGAAGTCACAATTGGACCGCGAACCAAATTTGGGTTCTGCGGGTTCTGGTCAGCCATCACCGTTGGAGTAAATCCAAACACAGCGATTATCGAGATGAACACGATCAGCGCAGTCGCAAACTTTGAAATGATTTGCGAAGAAGAACTTCCTATTAAAATAGGCTTAATCGAGTATAAACGCATAAAATTAGCTCTCCAGAAAATTTGTGTAAACAACCCGGACACCCAGAATCACAATAAAACCTAATTTGCCTAATTTTAAACTAGTCCCGATCTGACCAATAGCAAATTAACTTTGCTGTTTTCCCTTGTAGATGAACTCCAGAACTTACCCGAACTTCAAAATTTTAAAATTCAAAATATATAAAGCGTATAATTTTGAAACAAAGGCACATATTCCTAGAAATATTTACCGAGTGAACGTCTGGCGAACTCAAAAAAAATATTTTTGATGCAAACAGGCACGCTTCGCATTCTTGATGCAGTCAAGTTTTGGGGCCAGGCAAGAATATTGTACTGCTTACGATCTATTTCTGAACAAATATAGGGAGTTGCCCTCAAAATTATTGATTCGCTCAATGGCATGACTATGACCGGCAACTTGCGACGAAGTCACTACCAAAATCCTTTCACTCCCAACACCAATTTCTGTAGAAGTGAAAGCGGTTTGCTGGGTGGGATGATTCGTACTTGTTCGGATTTACTGTGTGGAACATCCCCAACTCGCGAGCAGCATCGCCAAGTCAGGTCCGCTGGTGATTCCGTCGTTATCCAAATCTGCCACGCTCGGTCCTCCCCAGAATGCAAGCATCGCAGTGAGATCGCCGCCAGTGACTTGACCATCCATCGTCACATCACCAACACACGATTTGAATGATTCCTGCACCAGCGCGAGTTGGGCTCGAAGACGAATGTATGCCGCACGCTGAACCAAATTTAGATCAGCGACTGGATCACACGTCGCGAGCAAATTGAACTGCTTGTTGTCAATGCCACGACCGAAAAGTACGTTCGCCGCAAAGCATTGTGAGAGATCGAAAAATTCATAATCACATGCACCTTGACTTAAGAGGCACGGAGGTTGCTCGCTATAAACAAGTTTCCAGCGTCCGTCAGTAATCGCTCGCTGCTTTGCATAAATCACGCTGAAAGACGCAGGCTTCTTTCCAGCCGCTGTCATCTGCGCCAATAAATCGCAGCAATCAGTGGCCTCTGGATGCCATACACCACCTTGAGATTCGCACAATGACTGCGTTGTGAGGATCGTGTCGGTACACGTGTCAGCAGCGCCAGTTGCAATGAGGCACGGAAAGCATGGGTCTGCAAGTTGGGGCGCGAAATACTCAGAGTAGTTCCACGACCGCACGCTCGGAGCTGCAGGATATTTGAGGTACGGCAACATCGAACGACAATCAAGTCGTCGCCCTTCAGGCACCGCTGTATGCACATTGACATTCGCAAGCTCGCCCCACAGTTGATGGAGGTCGACAATATTCACCATGTGATCGACTGCGCGACCTGGCGCAGTTGTTGGTCCGCCTGCAATGACCAGCGGAACACGAATGCCAGTCTCATACGCAGTCGCCTTCGCTCGCAGTGGATTGAAAGGATCGCGCACAGAAGTCAGAAACGATCCATTATCGCCAATGACAACGATCACTGTATCGGGGGCGTTCAATCTGAATTGAGCACCGACCATCGTCGCAAGACCTGTCGAAAGTAGCACGCGGCGAATTTGTGAATCAAGCGATTGAATCGTCCAAGTTGAAAGCAAACGTTCTTGAATAACTGAATTCTCGACACCCACCTGCTCACCACACGCATACGGCAACTTCGGTGGCCAAACAGTTCCTGGAGGAAGGCTCGCTTGTGGCGGAGGTTGCCATGGATCGTGATCGCCAGAAAAAGAAAGAGTGCACATCCAATGATTCGACGGCGACTTGCGCTGAGCATTTATGAATTCGATAGCAAGGTCTGCCTGATCAACATCAGCATGGGTTCGAACAGCGGTCACTTGACTTGCAACACCAGATTGGTTGATAGTTCGAGGCCATGCGTACGAACCATTCCAAGTATCCCAATCGATGCGAGCGGCCGCATCCGCATCGCATTCAAGAATCGGCGTCCCATCGGCCGCAACAAGTGAAAGTCCACCCGCAGTCAAACACTCGAGTGCATCGACGGCAGGAAAACACTCTCCCGTTGTCTCGCCAACGCCTGGTGGAAATGCGCAAGCGCAAATCGCTGGAGCGTTTCCCGCAACTGGAAATCCGCAGGAATACAGAACAGTTTCTGTGGTCACCTGGCCTGCGATCGTCGGATCAATAAACGGAGGCGCACCGAGAAGCGTGCCGTTGAAATTCGTAAATCCGTTTGACGATGGAGCAAGTAATCCAAATGGGTTGTAGTTCTCTTGTGAGATATGAAATTTGCCGAAGAGTCCACACTCGTATCCCACATTGCCGAGAATGCGTGGCGTTGTCATTTCGAATGGCGAGCACTGCGACTGTGCGAGCGTTGGCTGAGTCATTGGCGAACCAACCCCGGTCCGACTTGGAAATCTCCCAGTAAAGAAACAGGCTCGGCTTGGCGAGCACTCTGGCATCGACCAGCAATTGGTGAAGTTGACTCCTTGCGCTGCGATCGCATCGATCGTTGGAGTTTGCGCAAGACCTGTGCCTGATGGATTCGAAAGGCTCGATTGGTCCGCACCAACATCATCCAAGATCACGAACAAGATATTGCACTTCGGCGGAGCAGAACCTTGATCATCTGGAACGGGCGATGCAACTGCGAATGAACTGAGTGCACCCAACAAAATTGATATGGGAGGGAAAAACATTAAGCCAGAGCGCTTCATAGATTCAATCAATGTATCGACACAATGAGCAATCTCCAAAGCGAATCGAGTGAGGCTTCATTCTCTGCGCAGCACGGCACGAATGGGACTGCCATCGAAACCCTCAAGCTTCAGCGGCAAAGCGCAAAGCTCGTAACGCCCCGCGTCAACGCCTGTCAACACAAGTCCTTCAAGAATTGCGACATCGTGCGCAAAGAATCTTGCGTGCGATGGAAGATCTTTCGACTCCGCAGTATCAACGCTCGGCGTATCGACACCAACAAGCCTCACTCCTGCATCTGCGAGCCAATCAACAAACGCAGGATCGAGTGCGAGAAAATCTGTCGACCAAACATCAGGGTTTGTATAAGACCCCGTCGCAATCAACAATCGTGCAACAGAAGGCACCCACTTCTCTGCCACATCCAGATCGGCACGACCGAATCGTTTGATTACGCCAACTCGATCCGCTCGAACACGAACAACTTCGCATGGGCCCCAATATAAATGGAGAGGCTGCTGCTCCATGGTGCGACCATTCAATCCATAGTGACTCGGCGCATCAGCGTGCGATCCAACATGAACTGTGGTTCGAAGCGCACTCAGCGTCATCGCATCTCCGCGCTTCATATCGAATGCAACTTCACGCGTCGGAGAAACATCTCCTGGAAACACTGCAAGACGCTGCGAAATGCGTGATGAAATATCGATGATTTCTCCATGCGCACCCATCGTTCAACTCTGCATCGCCGTTCGACCACCATCGACCGGAAGATTGACACCCGTGAGATAACTCGCCGCTGGCGAAGCCAAGAAAAGCGCGACTGATGCAATCTCACTTGCCTCGCCGAGTCGTGCCATCGGAATCGTTGCGATCGCACCGCGCTCAATCTCATCAATGCTCGATCCAGAACGAGACGCGCGGCCTTTGAAAATCGCATCAAGCCTTGCAGTCTTTGTGAATCCCGGCAAGATCGTATTGACCGTGATCCCGAGTGGCGCAAGTTCGCCTGCAAGCGATCGCGCCCAATTCGCAACCGCCGCACGAATCGTGTTGGAAACTCCAAGCCCACGAATGGGCGTCAAGACAGATGTGCTAGTGATGTTGATGATCCGTCCATACTTTGCATCGCGCATTCCTGGCGCACATGCCTGCACGATCGCTTGACCAGTCAACACATGTTGTTCGAATGCGCGCGCGAAATCTTCTGGCTTGGAATCAATTGCGGGACCTGGCGCTGGACCACCAGTGTTATGCAGGACGATATGCACCACACCATGCGCAGCAACATGTGCGTCGACCGCGACTCCAACTGCACGCCAATCTGCATAATCCACCAGCAACATTCGATGTGTTTGCGAAGATCCGCACGGTGACGGAAGTTCTGCGAGCACCTTCTTCAGTCCATCAGGATTTCGCCCAACGAGCGTGACAGATGCGCCGGCATTTGCGAAGGCTTCCGCGCACGCGCGCCCGATGCCTTGGGTTGCACCACCAACAAGAGCGTGACGCGAATGAAGTGAGAAGTGATTTGAATCGTTGCTGCTGTTCATGTGCGAGAGATTAACGCACTGCGCCGAGTCAGTAATGTCGCGCCTAAAACCGTTGACAATGTGGCGAGTCCCACCAACGAAAGATAGGTCGATTGCGCACGACCATGCACCGCATCAAGCGCATCCTTCGCAATCGAAGTCGCGGAAGCATCATGAGCAACGACAGCTGTCCAATATTGCCCCGATGCGTCGTTCAATTTGAATCCCAGTTGTACCGAAACGAATGCGCACCAAATGGCAGCGGCAAGCACAACAAGTACGCCTCTGTGCAGCCAAAGCATCGATCCCACTTGCTGCGACTTTAAGGGCCGACCTCCGATCAACGAAGCGAGAATTGCTGGCAAGAAAATACTTGTGATATTGATTACTTCGAATGGCATTCGTGTGATTTGCCCGCCAACATATCTCGAGAGAAGAGCCGGCTCGATGGTCGCCAACCCAGTATCACTCAGGCTTGTCACGCCTACTTGCTTCATCGCAACGAATGTCCATCCCGCATACGCGCCAACAACCACAAGGACAGCAGTCCATGCGGAAGCGATTGCGATAAAAACTGCGAGTCGTATCATTTCAGGATTTTACTGCACCACTCCGGTCATCGATCTAGACATGTCAGGCACTTGACCTTGCATCGTGTTCATCTGCGCCTGCATTTGCTGTCGTTGCTTCATCATAGCTGACATCAACTGTTGATTTTCAGCGGCTGTTTGTGGAGCACGAGTCACCGCCATTCCTTGAGGAGTCTGCACGATGAAGCTTCCACCGTTTGCCTCAGCATTTGCGCCCGCACCTTGCGCTGTCATTGGAGCGCCATACGGCGTGTTAGGAGTCGAAATTCCAGGAACAGCACTAGTGCGAGTGAGAGTCAATTTGACCGATCCCGCAGGCTGATCGTCGATTTGAAATTGCGTGTTCCAAGTGATCGAACCATCAAATCCAAAAATAAATGTTGTTGATATCGAACGCTGCTTGCCGCTGACAGTAGTCAAAGGATTCGATGTCACAAATGTCAACGCACGAGCAGCATCATCATTCATCCCTGCCGAAAGAAACATCGAGCGATCGCCGTTGGTGATTTCGCTGCGCGTAAATCCAACTCCAGGAGTGAACCCCATCAAATCAATTGATTGCAATGCAGCGCCATCTGTATTCCACAGCACATGATCGCCCGAGAGAAAATTTCCTCCAAGGATCCAACCGAACTGAGACTCGCCGCGAAATGGTCCACTTGTTTTTCCGTCAGCAGAAGTTGCGACACCTTGCACATCCCATGTTCCAACGAATTGAGTGAATAACGCCAAGGCTTGCGCATCATCTGCACCAGCTGGAGTGATCGGCCCAGTGGGCGCGGGCGCGGCTGGTGCCGCAGTATTCCCTGCCGGCGGTGATTGCTCCTGCGAAGAAGCTGCAAAAACACAGACTAGTGCTGCACTTGCAGCGATACCAAATGCGACGCCTGCAATAAACGGATTTGATTTCTTGATCATGAATGAGAGGTTACCGAAGCGGGAAATGTGCGGTATCGCACTCCTGCCTCGGCGAACAACTCGCATGCCAACGTATGAGATCTTTTCCAATGCTCATCGCCTTCGCTGGCAACTTCGTATGTCACAACTTCGACAAGCCCTGCTTGAATGATCGCCAGCGAACACTGCACGCAAGGACTGAAGGTGGCATACATCGTGCATCCGACTGGACTGACTCCGTTGCGCGCGCATTGCACGATCGCATTCAGTTCTGCGTGACAAATCAAGTCATACTTCACAGGTCGCTCAAGTCGTTGGGGATGGTCTGCAATCCCTTGTGGCAAACCATTGAATCCAGTACTGATGATCTGCTTCGATGACGAGACGATCACTGCGCCAACTCCGCGCGATGGATCCTTGCTCCAAGTTGCGATTCGACCCGCGAGTTCGAGAAATCGTAAATGCCAGTGATCGGGAAGTTGTTTCGTCATTTTATGTCGTTCTGCTCAGCTTGTTCGCTTCAACTCTATTCCATGCAAATTCATCAACGGACCCTTCAGCCATCCACCAGTCTTCACTTCGATGATCGCGCGTCCAATCGCTTCCACATGAATCGATCCAATGCCAACACTCTTGAAATCAGACCAATCCGCGGTTGCTTCGGTCTTGCCTTTGAGAGTTGTTGCTCCAAAGGAAACTTCGAATTCTTGTCCAGCAAACTCTTCCGCGCACGATTGAACGATTGTCACGGCATAATCGCCAGGCTTGGTGAATTCGACCAACCATCTCGCAGAATCATTCGAATCAACCCAAGTATCCAGCGCACTCGGTGTGTCCTCAACCTGCGTAAAGCGCAGTGTCGCACCAATAATTTCCGCACTATTCGCATCAAGGCGAATGAGTGGTCCATCTTGCAGTATCGCAATTCCTGATATCAGCGGATCTTCGATCTGCAATGGTTCGGTTTGATCTTTCGCTTGCGCCACCAGTCGGTCAATCGCACTTTTCACAACAGCGGATGAGAGTGCGTATGACTTTGTGCGATCGACACGCGCAATATTCACACCAACAATGTTGCCATTCAAATCGACAAGTGGCCCGCCAATTTGATCGCTGCGCAGTGTCGTGTCGTGCTGAATGACAGGCCCAAATCCACTTGTACGTTTACTTGCAGGGAAATTAGGAGTGGACGGCGGCGGACCAAATTCCCTCGGCCGCGCTGCGAGTCGCACTCGAATCACTTCTTCCTGATCATCTTTGACTCGAATGACTTCAATCACTTCGCCCGCAGCGTGCTTTCGCACGGCCTCGCCGAGATCCTCTTGCGTTGCGACCAAAGTTCCCGCGATTCGCGTTACAAAATCGCCAACACGAAGTCCCGCACGTCCCGCCGGCATTCCAGGGGGGACCTGCATCAAGATCACTCCACTACGGTCGCCATGCTGGCTTCGCTCTTCTGGACTCGATTCTCTTGCGCGCACTCCAAGATATGAAGCGGTGACATCGCTGCGACCTGGACGATATTCATCCAAACTCCGCACGCCAAACGCAAGTGGACTTCCATCACGGCCAACCGTTACAAGAATTGCCCCGAGAGCAGGAGTTGTATCGGTAGAAAATTTTGGAACTTCAAGCGGTTCTGATGTTTGAATCAAGACAAGATCTAATTCTTGGTCGACTGCGATTCGCTTTCCTGAAACCATCAATCCATCTGGCAGAGCAACCATCAAGTCCTTACTGGTTTTTCCAACTTCTGACGCTTTTGCGAGAATGAATCCTGAGGCATCTGCGACAGTTCCATAACACACAATTTTCCCGTCGACGAAGACGCCAACTGTCATCAAGATCGCCTGATCAACTGCGTGCGCGATACCCTGCAGATTCTTTTCTTCTCCTTTATAGAGCGCCTTTCCCGAAGGCATCTGAATCACGACCTGCCTTTGATTTGGGCCGGACTTTTTTTGCTTTTTTTCTCGCTCCAGATCAGCATCTTCCCCCTGTGCAGCACTTTGCTGCATGTCTGTCATTCGACTCTTTGCGAAATCGATCGTTGTTGCAGAATTCTGGCTTGGCTCTTGACCTGCAGTTGAATTTATTCCAACGAGACGACCATCCAAGTCAAAGACTCCTCCGCCAGAATCACCAGAAGAAAGTGGGGCATCCATAAGGATCACTCCATCGTTCACCCCGAGCATTCGCCCAAGCCGTAATACGGGCGGACGAAATGGATCTTTTTCAATTCCATAAGTGTGGCCGAATGAAATGATCCAATCCCCTTCTTCGATTCCTTCCATCGAACCAAGTTCGGCAACAACTAAATCGCGCCCCGTTGAATCGAACCGAATCAATCCGCAATCTTTCAGCCCATCCCAGTACAAACCCGCGGTCTTTCCCTTTGCTGTTGTGCCATCCATGAAATAAATAGTGACATCAAGATTTGGAATACCGCAGACATGTCCAGCGGTCATGATCCAGCCATCCTTCGAGATGATCGTTCCACTCCCGCTTGACTTTGGTCCAAGCGTGTCCAAAATTTCCAACCCAACACACGCTCCCCTTACTTTTGCTTGAGCACTCTGAACACGCACTTCAAGGGTTTGGGCCGCGGCGATGTCCTTGATTGACTGATCAACAAATAAGGGAGTCGGCGGATCGAAAGCCAAAGCACTCAAAAAAATCGCATGGCTAATCAACCAAAGCATGAAATGATTGTACGAAATGCGAAATCCATCCGAAATCAAAGCGCAATATTGTTCACTGTTGATTCAAGGGATCGCAGTTTGTTGGCAACTTTTCGCATCGAATCAATGCGTCGATCCAGCTTCAAATGCAAGCATTCCGAAACAAGAAGCGACAATTCGCTACTCAAACCAGGAACTCTTTCTGATGCTGGAATTGTGACTGGAACTTCTTCCGGCGCCCGCGACTTGGATTTGCCTGGAACAAGAACTGTTTCCGCATAATCCCGCACTAACGCCCGATACATCGTCGCGCCAAAGTTATAAACATCCGTCCGCTCGACAATCGGTTCTTTCGCGGACTGTTCCGGCGCCATGTATCCAGGCGAACCTTGAAATCGAGGTTTGATTGTTCCAATCTTGCACGACTGACCCAAGTCGATGATCTTTGCGATCTTCTCGGAATCCCGTCCAACAGGCATCATGATGTTGCCCGTCTTCATATCCGCATGGACAAATCCTTTTTCATGCATGTGGGCAAGACCTTCGGCGACCTCCGCAAAGATGCGGACATAATCACGTAGGAACTTCGGAGGATCTTCTTCGAGCGTAGAAGAATCGATCAGCTCAAGAACAAGCCCAACTTCCATCACTTTCAAGAGTGGTCGAGCGCGTTTCAAGGCAATCATTTTCCGAATTGCAGGATGATCCAATTCACGCAGAGCTGCGTACTCCGTATCAACCTGCTTCAGATAACGATCGTCCTTATCTCGGGCTTCGTCAATGACAACATGCTTGAGTGCGTACGTCGCGCCAGACTGACGATCTTTGACTGCATAGAGCTTGCTGCGTGCGCCCTCTCCAAGCAAGGCCACAACTTTGTATCCAAACAGATCATCAAGAATGACTTTAGAACTCACTGGGTAACTTTCGCTTTGGAATGTAATGATTGAAAACTCAAAAATATCCCAGAAGCAACAATACCTAATTGCATTGAAACCAATGAGGCATACAGAATATATCAATGTAAATGCAATTTGCAATCTGCATTTTTAAGCAAAAAAATTTCGGGAAAATCCGAATTGGATTGAACCAAATCCAAATAGTTACGGTCTGCGAATTTGAGCTTCAAACTCTGCCGTTGGGAAAAATTTCCCTGGGCTGCTGACCTTAGACAAATCAGAATGCAGATAGACCGCAGACCCCGGAATCCCAAATTGTGCCTGTAATGCACGCACAAGTGTGATCAATTCGTGCATTTGGCGATCTGTGAACTCGCGGCGATTTCCATTTCCGATCATGCAAATTCCTATGGAATGCCGGTTGTATTGATCCGCATCAGCCGTCGACAGGCTGGTTCGATCCAAACCATTTCGACCTTCTGTTGATGTTGCTGCAGCAACATGCGCTCCCGCGAGTTGGCGATTCCATCGATATCCAACTTCAACAAGCCCATCGCCAAGACCCTGCCCATTGCCAATCACAAAGTGATACCCAAGCCCAGAAAGGCCAGATGCAGTGTGTTGCCTATTGAGTGTGATCGAATCCCCCGCCGGAGTTGCTGAATGATGGATGACGATCGCTTGCCATTGTCCTGTAATTGGCTTTGCATCTCGAGGAAGGATGAGCGACGAATCGCTGACCGGCGAAAGACCTTCAATGGTGACGTTGACAGCTGCATTGACGGAAGGAGCGCCTCGATCGCCAGCAAGCAAAATTCCTGCGACTGCCGTCATTCCGCCAACAAAACTCGCCCAAACTGTGAAGCGGCGGCGCGTCGTTCGAATTTCATTGGAACCTCCGCCGACCGAAGAAGACACCGAAACAGACTGGGTGGTCTTCGCATGAATGGAACTGGTGTTCTGAATACTCACTGGTGCGTTTACTCCGATCATCTTTATCGGAAGGAAAACACATAATCGTGAGTAAATTTTGTAATTTCAAGCGTGAATTAATTTTGCGGAGAAAGTCGAGCTCGCAACGCAGGTTGCGGATTTCCAAAATCATCTGGAACGAGTAGCGGTTGATTTTGCTGTCGAAGCGTGTCATACGTATCGAATTGATTTCGAGCAGTTTTCTCGTTAAAAAGTGGCTTCTGGCAGCCAGTTGTCGCCGCAGTGATGATCGAAAGAATCACTGCGCACACTACTGATTGAGTCATTCGAATCAATTGCTGTCTATTGCTTGTGGTGTTACTTTTCATTTGGACTACTTCTGCTGAATCAGTTGGCGCTCAGCGGTGAATATTTTACCAGTCGTTCCATCGAGAAATTCTAACTTTGCAGTGACGCTTCCCTGACAATTCCAATCAGACCCTGCGAGCGGAATCTCGAACGTGTAATGGGATCCAAGAATCCCCCCACGCCAAGCATCACGAACTTGGCTGGGAGAAAATTCCGCTGTCCCAAGTGTTTGGGATTTTCCACCGGCTCTTAAATCGAAGACTGAAATTTGCACACTGCCGACGATCTGAAGAAAGCGGCCAAGGCCATCGGATGGTTCAAGGTAAATCCTTGCTGTACATCCGCCTGTCTCAACTCCTACTTTTGATGCCAGAAAGCCACTCGAACCCCCAATCTGCACCGATGCAACATGTGGGGTTGCTGCGAGAATCGCGGGGTCAATCGAGGACTTTTCTTCCGCCGACTTCGCCGATTGAACGAGTTGCTGTTCCAATTCGACCTGCTTTGCCTTGGCGGCATTCACTTGCTCCTCCAAATCGCGAACTTGGCGTCGCAGTGCGTCATTCTGATTTGGGGTAAAGACAGTTGGATTACAGCCCACTGCGAACAAAATTGCGGCAAGTCCGACAATTGCCGCGGTTCGTTGTTGTGTCAGATTCATGCCGCCCCTTCTGAATTCATGCGCAGTTGATCGAGAATTGAAATATCCATTGAAAGTTGCTCAAGCGCGACACTCATGTCAATATTGGTCACGCTGACTCCTGGTGTGACTGAAATTCTCATCGGCGCAAAGTTCAGGATTCCTCGAATCCCTGCTTCGCATAATTGTGTGGCGACATTTTGCGCAGCTAAACGAGGGACGGCGAGAATGCCAATGGTGACCCGATTTGTTCGAATCACTTTGCGCAGTGTGCTCATCGGTTGAACCGCCAAAGTACCAATGCGTTTGCCTTGCATCCGTGAGCTCGAGTCAAAAATGGCAGTGATTGAAAAACCTTCTTGTGCAAATCCGCCATACGCCAATAGCGCACGGCCGATATTGCCTACCCCTACTAAGACAGTGGACCGCCGACCATGCGCGCCGATGACCTGACGAATCGATTCCTCCATCTTGACGCAGTTGTAACCCACGCCAGATCGACCGGCTTCGGTGGCTTGCCGTGATTGAACCACCCATGCAAGATCTTTGCGAACCTGCGCGCTAGAAACTCCCAGTTTTTCCCCCAGTTCGCGCGAACTGAGTGTCGGTTGCCCTTGAGCGATCAAGGGTTGAATTTCACGCAAGTACAAACTAAGTCGTTGCGCAGTTGGTCGTGGGATTCGTCGAACACTTGGTGGCACTCGATCATTCTAGTGCTAGAGTGTCCGCATGCATCTCGTTGATGTTCTTGCGCGCGACTCATTCACAGCAAGTTTTGAGTTTTTCCCGCCGAAGAACGAAGCTAGCTGGGATTCGTTCTTCACGACCATCACCGATTTTGGCAAATTGAAGCCTTCATTTGTTTCGGTGACATATGGCGCTGGCGGATCAACGCGACAATTCACGCACGATCTTGTCGTGCGAATCGGAAAGGAGGCTGAACTCGATGCGATGCCTCACTTGACATGTGTCAACCACTCGGCGCAAGACATCGACCAAATCTTGTCGCGCTATGCCAAAGCTGGGGTTTCCAACATTCTTGCGCTACGTGGCGATTTACCAAAAGGGACGAATGCGCTTGCGAGCGATTATTCCTATGCATCAGATCTCGTTCAAGCAGTTCGTGCGTTTGCTACGTCTGGTCGACATCCAGATCCGCGCGGATTCGGCATCGCCGTCGCGGGATATCCAGAAGGGCATCCCCAAACTCCCAACACTCTCGTGCAAATGGATCACTTAAAAGCGAAATGTGATGCCGGCGCCGACTTGATCATCTCACAACTCTTCTTCGACAATCATGCATTTTATGATTGGCGTGAACGATGCGAATTGGCCGGAATCAAGACCCCGATTCTTGCAGGAATTATGCCGATCACAACAGTGACTGGACTGAAGCGCATGGCCGAGTTGGCTGGCGGAACGAAGTTTCCTGCAGCGCTGTTGCGCGCAGTACGACGTGCGCAAGATGATGTTGATGCGGTGAGTCGAGTAGGAATTCACTGGGCAACCGAACAGTGTCGGGACTTGTTGGATCACGGCGTGCGCGGGATTCACTTTTACACACTCAACCGCAGCGATGCGACGCGAAAGATTTATGAAAATCTTGGCGTCAGTTCTACGGACGCACTTCGCCAGTGACGGGCGCCGGTGCAGGAACCGGTGCAGGGACCGGTGTTACTGCGGGCGCAATTTCAGCAGGTACGGGCGCCGAAGGATTGACTGGTCGCATCCAAATCACTCGTAAAGCATCGATGAGCCCCTGTTCGCTTGGATTCAGCGCCATGATTGTGAGCCCTTTTTCCATCAAAGTTGAATCGCCAAGTTGATGGCCAATATACGCAACGACCAAACCATAATCAGTCGCATACTTCGACCCTTCACTCATCTTCAACGAGTCCGCAGCAATTTCTTGCAGCCGAGCTTCAGAGCCAAGAATGTCGAGGCTGTATTTCGTATCAATCATCTCAGGCCATGTCATAAAGAGACGGCGCAGCGTCATCGCCGCAGAAATTTGCAGCCCAGCAGCAACTTGGCTATTCGCCATTCCGGCAATCGGAAGAGGATTGGAAGAAGCGATCAACGAGCCCGAGATAAAAGCTCTTTCAGCAGTGAGGTAATGCTTGCTGCGCATTGATTCATCACCCGCACGAAGCATCGTGTCGAGCGCTTCTTTCGTGCCGCCTGTGAGCTCAGACATTGTCTGGCCATGAGCCAAGATCAAATAGGCTTCGTCACCAGTCAATCGATGAGCCGGCTTCGCTTGCGGCCTGGATGTTTCACCCGACGATGATTGAGTTGGGTTTGCGTTGTCAATCTTCGGTGCATTCGGTGCATTCGATGAATCTGTTGCACCAGACTGCGGGACTGTTTCGGTTGTTTGTGGTGGATTGGATTCTTGACCAGTTGACGACTTCGTAGTCCGCGAACCAAGAATGCGCTCAGTCTCGTCAACAGGCAGAGCGGGTCTCATATCGAATCCGTCACGAAGACTCTGGATAATCGCTCCAGTCTCACGCAAAGAATTCGAGTCGACAGGAGTGTCTTCTTCTACTTTTTCACCCTGTGATCTCTTGTATCTGTTTCCAACTCCGGTCAAGATGCGGTCGTATGGAGTTTTTACTTGAGCAACTTGTGTGATTTGGCGGATTCCTTGTCGTGTGTCGACCTTTTCCGCGGGAGTTCCAATTGCCCCTGATGGACTTTGGGTATCTAATTTTGAACCAGTTGCCATCGCGCTATCTTTATCTTCCTCGCTCCCCAGGGTCACGAGCCCAGATAAATAGGAGCGTTGAAGTTTTTTACTATTCACTCGGCCCGAACGCAGATCCGCGCGCATGAGTGCGCTGCCATAGACACCAAGATTGAGCGACTCAATCATGTCGTTACCGGGAACAGCAACAATACCGATGAAGGGACTTGCGATTATTCGCAAGGGACGTCGATCAGCCGTCTGCATTAAAGACAGCGTTGTCGGCTGATACATCGACGACAGATCCATTGAAGTAGCAGATTGTCTTGTCATCATGTCCAATTGCATTCTGGAATTGTTCGCAGCAGATTGAGCAGTTGGAGTGGTCAATGCACTGTCCCATCCAGCACGACTCGTACCCGAGACTGCGCCTGATGCCGTGGTACTACCAATTCCAGACGTTACGAAATCGCGGCGATATGCAGTTGCGCCGATTCCAGTCGCAACGCTGAAACGATCGTTCATTGGAATTGCAGCGAGAGATCTTGCGCTTGTTGTTGAAGCATTTGCACGAAATGCTTGAGTTGTCTCACCGCCTGTTGCGCCGCGAAAATCATCTGCGGCGGTATAGCCCACCGAACCGCGGAAGCCACGTCCACCGGCAACATCGCCTGTGACCACAAGATTTCTTGATCGATAATCTTGTTTCGCGCGAGGGGCGTTGGAGGAACTTCCCTGCTGGAGCGAGCTATCAAGCGCTCCACCGTTGCCCCCCTGCAAATTTCCATCGAGGGCATTTTGGCTTATGACAAGAGAGAGGATTATCACACTCAACATGCTTCAAGTGTACAACTTCGCACATGTGGAAGCGTGTTTTTTCTATGAAGCGCTCGATCAATCCAATCCCGCTGGTGATTGCAATGACGATTGTCATTGGAAGCGTGATGATCGGAGTTTACGGCACGCGCCTTCAAGAGCGAGAGTTTGGCTCGTTATTGCCACTTGGAGATGTTGCTGATTCCGCACGTCAGATTCAATTTCGAATGCAAATCGAAGCGCTTCACCGTCCAACTGAGTCACCAACGCCAACTCGCAGCGATCTCGCAGAACTTGTCAGTTCAACGATCAAGAGCGAATGGAGACCTCCCGATCTTTCTGCCAAAGGTTTCGTGCCGATTTTGGCTGGGCAAGCGATTCTCATTGGGGATCAGGCTGGCATTGCCATTCTGTACGAACGAGCCGGAGAATCTGCCGATCGTTTTTTAGCGCTCTTCGTCACGAGTGATCGCGGGCAATTCGCATCATTCGATGACTATGGAAGAATGGAGCCCTTCACGACAAATCGCTCGATCACAGAGCGTGATGACGAAACAGATCCCAATTCGAGCGCGACGCTCGTCTTCACTGACGGAGATCTGCTTTTCTTAGCGCGCGCTGATGATGTGGCCACGCTTGACGATATTCGAAGCGATCTTGGTGCGCCATAAAATCGATTTTGCCGCTGCTCGGCATAATTGCACCACTGCTCTAGTATCTCGATTCGAATGAGCCAAACTTCATTTATCACAACTCCGATTTATTACGTCAATGATCGACCACATATCGGTCACGCATATACATCAACCATCTGCGATGTTTGGGCTCGAGCAGCTCGACTTGTTGGACGAGAAGTTTTCTTTCTGACTGGGACCGATGAACATGGATCGAAAGTTGAAAAGAGTGCGACTGCACGAGGCATCTCGCCGCAAGCGCTTGCGGACGAAAATGCAGCGGAATTTCAGCGAGTTCTGGCAACTTTCGGTTTGACCAACGACGATTTCATCCGAACAACTCAGCCTCGGCATGTTGCACAGGTTCAAGAGTTTCTACGGCGGCTTATGGCGACAGGCGATGTCTATCTTGGAACCTTCGAAGGTTGGTACGACGAAGGGCAAGAGGAATATCACACCGAGAACAAAGCGCGCGAATTGAATTATCAAAGTCCCATCAGTGGGAAGGCGCTGGTTCGTGCGACCGAGCAAAATTATTATTTCCGATTGAGTGCATTCGCAGATCGATTGGCGAAGCACTTTGCAGATCATCCGACTTTCGTTCGCCCCACAGAACGTGCCAATGAAATGCTTGGGCGAATGCGAGAGGGATTGCAGGATGTTCCAATCACACGCACAAATTTTTCGTGGGGTATTGCGATGCCTGATGCACCTGGTCACGTGGTGTATGTATGGATTGATGCGCTGCTGAATTACATCACTGCGCTCGGGCTGGCAATGCCTCACGCCGAACGAACAAAATATTGGCCCGCGGATTATCACGTCGTGGGAAAAGAAATTCTTTGGTTTCACGCGGTGATTTGGCCAGCGCTCCTGATGGCGCTCAAACTGCCACTTCCCAAATGCATTTATGCCCACTCATTCTGGATTGCCGACGGCAAGAAAATGAGCAAGTCCCTCGGGAATTTCGTCGATCTCCCAACTATCGAGCGTTACAACGCGACATACGGATTAGATGCTTGGCGTTGGTATATGTCCACCCAAGGTCCGCTCGGTACAACGGACGCTGACTTCAACGGAAAACATTTTCACGAGACATACACCAATGATCTGGTGAACACCGTTGGTAATTGTCCCAGCCGCGTTGGCGCAATGATCGCGAAATATTTCGGTGGCAAATTGCCAACCGATGCGCAAGCTGGTGGCGAATGGCCTAGTCGATGCGACGCCGCAATTTCGAAGTGGGAACAGTGCATGGAAGTCTTTGATCTTTCTGGCGCAGCGCGCTGCGCAATGGATCTCCTGCGACAAGTTGATGTGATGATCAATGACACAGAGCCATTCAAGCTTGCGAAGGATCCAGCAAATACGCCTCGCCTCTCGTCAATTCTCAATCAGTGTGCGCAAACTGTTCGCATTGCAGGCGTGATGCTCGAGCCATTCTTACCTCAGCGCATGGGAGACCTTGCCACAGCATTTGGTGGAATGCCCGGCAAAGATGCGAATTGGTCTGCTCGAAAAAAATATGGTGCGATATCTGATGGGCATCAGATTGAAAAAGTTGCTCTCTTCCCGCGTGTAGACGCAACAGCAATCAATCAAACTGCCTGACGTTTTCCAAGTTGGCTTGAGCGAAATTGATTGAGCGAAATTGAATGAGCGACCCGAGCTCTTCGCGCTTTACTTCGCTCTGCGGCGTGGACGAATTGCGATGAGTCCAGACGATGCGAGAATCGCCAAGACGCCAGGCACTGGAACATAACGAATGTCAGCACTGACAGTGTCAAGACTCAAATTGTTTGTCTGGCTTGCGAAACTCAGCTCGAAACGCGTCGCAGGGAAAAGCATTCCCGGAAGCATCCATCTGAAAGAACGTGTCTGAATTTGACCTTGACCTCCTGGTGCGGGAGAGTCCGACCGGAGTTCCATAAATCCAGGATTGACTGAAAAACTATTTCCGGTGTTGTCTGAAATAGTCAAACGAACAGAATTCGTGTTGATGATTGTTCCGATTGATGCGATATTCAGGATGACTTCATTCACCTGCGCGGTCAAACCACCATAAATTGAAATTGAAAGTGGATTGCTCGCGCCGTACAGATTGCCTGTGCCTGTGATAAACGCTCCAGGACCAAAGTTGAAGAGCGCCGCTCCAGATTCAGTTCCTGCATAGTTGGTCACATTGGGTCCGCCAAATGCACTGGTGAAATTTTCCCATCCATAAAAGTCTGCATCAGCAGCGCCGCGCCATACTGGCACCTGCGGATTGATGAAGTCTGCCGAAGCGGATGTCGCAACGAAAGATGAAATTGCGATCCCAGCAACACACAATAAACTTTTATCGAACATATTGTTTACTTGCCGCAGCAAGCCCTTTTCTCTCAACCTTTTACGAACGACTGAAACCAATTGAATATGCCCCAATTCCAGAGCATGTCAAAAAGAACCTGTCAAAATCAGAGGGAATATGGCTTTTGCACTAGTACGCCTTGGCCCAAACCACCCTTTGGGGGCTCGGAGCGCCGGTTATCACGCACTTTCCAGGTTCATTTCCCACTTCAAGGGGAATGCAGCGAACGGTCACGCCGAGGCGATCTTTGATTTGGGCTTCAACCTTTGGATCGCCGCAGAAGTGAGCGAGCGCAAAGCCACCATGAATCGGCGTTGGCACATTCTCCGCAACCTTTGGCGCAGCAAAGTATGCCTCGAATTCTTTTGCATCATCGATCACCTTCGTGTTTGCAATGCGAAAATCGTTCGCACGCTTGAAGAGCCCATCTTGAATCTCTTGCAGAAGTGCGGAAATCCCTTGAATGAAATCACCGCGCTTAACTGCCAACTTTTCCTTATGCGGCTTATCGCGCCGCGCCATAAAGACGCTGTCGGCAGCCATATCTCGTGGCCCGACTTCCACTCGCACAGGAACACCTTTCTTGATCCAGTTCCATGCCTTGTCGCCGCCGCGCATATCACGCTCATCGAGTTGCACTTGTACAGGTCGTCCATCGAATGATTGTTTGCGAAGTTCGTCTGCAAGCGATCGCGTCCACGCTTGAATCGCCGCTGCATCTTCGGGCTTGTGAACGACGGGAATAATCACCACATGTGCTGGAGCCAACTTCGGCGGCAAGATCAAACCATCATCATCGGAGTGAGTCATGATCATCGCGCCGACGAGGCGAGTGCTGACTCCCCATGATGTCGTCCACGCAAACTGACGCTCACCTTGCGCATCCAAGAATTGAATCTCACTTGCCTTGGCAAAGTTCTGTCCCAAAAAATGGCTTGTTCCTGCTTGAAGCGCGCGACGATCTTGCATCATCGCTTCAATGCAATACGTATCGACTGCGCCTGGAAATCGTTCGCCATCAGTCTTGCGTCCTTGCAGAACTGGCATCGCCATCCATCCTTCTGCAAAGTTGGCGTAGACCTTGAGCATTTTCATCGTCTCTTCAACAGCTTCTTCACGCGTGGCATGAGCCGTGTGACCTTCTTGCCAAAGAAATTCTGTTGTCCGCAGGAAAAGTCGAGTCCGCATTTCCCACCGAACAACATTCGCCCATTGATTGATCAACAGCGGCAAATCGCGATAACTCTGAACCCACTTTGCATACGTTGCACCAATAATGGTTTCCGAAGTTGGTCGAACAACAAGTGGTTCTTCCAATTCTCCAGCGGGAATAAGTTTTCCATCAGGTCCCATCTCCAGCCTGTGATGAGTGACGACCGCACATTCCTTTGCGAATCCATCGACATGCGCCGCTTCCTTTTCCAAGAACGACACAGGAATGAACAGCGGGAAATAGGCGTTGCTATGTCCAGTCTCTTTGAACATTCCATCAAGGACCCGTTGCATATTTTCCCAGATCGCATATCCCCAAGGCTTGATGACCATGCACCCACGCACCGCAGAATTTTCTGCCAGATCCGCAGCGCGGACCACTTGTTGATACCACTCAGAATAATTTTCAGAACGCGTTGGAGTGATCGCCGTCGTTGGGTTTGCCATGAACCAAGCATAAGCGCAAGACGGCAGAAGAGATATTGAGGATCACGATTGCTTGATGCGTTGATTCATCATCTGCAGCATCTCAGCTGCAGTCGTCGTGAGCGCACAACGAGATTGCTTGCGAGCCGAACGAATCGCCTTCGCACGCAGCGCGAGTGCTCTTTTGGCTAACGCCCGACCTTCGGCCGTTGTTCCTTCAATCTTGTCGGCAAGCAAAGCAAGATCTCGCGCACGACCCAAGTTTTCTGCTGCAGAACGAAGTCGATCTCGCGACGAATATTCTTTGCGGCCTATGCATCCGCCCAAGGCCGCCATCTGATCTGCGAGTCGCTGAAATTTTTTGCGCGTCTCATGCAATTCCTTTTCGCCAAGGCCAAGCCAAGCACGATGAGCCAAGCCTCGCGCATTTTGCCATGCCTTGGAAAATTGAGCGGTCACTTCATACCAGTCCAAAGGTGAGCCCGAATAGAGACGCATCGATCTCTGTGCAATGGCAATAGATTCCAATGCTTCTTCGATGCACTTGGATGATGGAGCGAGATGCGTTACATGAGTTGCCCCATCAGAAGCAGTTGTCAATGGTTGACCACGAAGCGCGCAGAGTTCTTCAAGCAATGAAGCAAGCGCGTCGCGTTGACGTGTTTCAGCCAAACTTGCCTTTGCGCGACGGATGCCAGTTCGTGCCAGATTGCGACCCTGCGGGAATCCTGGCTGAAGCAAATCACGCAGCGCTTGCAATCGTTTCAGCCCTCTGCGCGAGCGGTGAACTCCTGCGAGTCGCTCGATCAACGGCTGCGACTCATTGGATGCCAACGCAATTCCTTTTCGAACTGAAAGAAATTCTGCTGCGAGCACTGCGCGTGCAGTCACTCTTGCTGGCTGCGAACAATCAAATCGCAAGACGCTTTGATCAATAGCGTCAGTTGCAATCGAGTTGATATCCGGCAGCAGGTTTCTTTCGCGCAACGCTTGCGAATCGGCGGACAAACTTTGAGAAGACGCTTCGCGCGACTTTCGTATGCGATCAGCCGCTTTCAACGCTTCACGAGGCAGAAGAGTTTTAGTCTCCCGTATAATTTTCGAATTCTGATTCATTCGACAACTCGCAATGACTATTGCTGTACGGGCTTCGCTTGCTGGACAACTGCCAGAGGCGTGTTACAAGTTGGTGCATCAACTGGCACCAACCAGAATTGGAGCATGGTTGGATAGTAAGGCTGAGCCGTTGAGCCAACGAAATGCACTGTCGCTAACTGATAGATGCCCTCGGTGGGATAGACAACATCGACCTCTGCTCGTGCACCAGATAATCGCACTTGGCGAACGGACCAAACATGCGTATCGCCAACTGTCATCGGTCGGCCAACTCCAATTCGTTTTTCTACGCCTTTCCAAACCTGAACGGGAGTCATCGGCGGCAAGTTGTAAACCAATTCTTGCTCCGGCGCAGTGCGTTGATGCGCAAACTTGAGCGCATCCGCCATCAAATTTGGCATCGGCTGCAAACTTGGATCTGCCTTTGGCGCTCCCGCGTATTCGGGATAGGTCATAGATGCAGCGCACCCTGAAAAGAACAATGCGCTCACAAAAACTGTGGTCAGTGAAATTGCCTTCATAAGATTTCTTGTACGCATTAGCAAGCCTCTCATTGGGTCGTATGCGATTCGTTTCTCGTCCAACCGACGCGCATCACTTCTCTGCGCGTTGAACAAACCAATATTCCATATCGATCGGCGCTTGGCGACCGAAGATGGTGACGAGCACCCGGACCTGGCCCTTGTCCGGGAATACTTCGTCGATCGTTCCTTCGTAGCCTTGGAAAGCACCTTCTTTGATGGTGACATTGTCGCCCTTGTGCAAATCCATTTTCAATTGCGGCGCTTCCTGCGCAGGCTTCGAATCGAACAACATCTTTTCGACTTCGACAACTGACATCGGAGTCGGACGACCTGCAGTACCAACGAAATCGCCGACACCCGTCGTTTCTTTGATCAAGAAAAACACGTCTTGGGGAATGCGACCATCTGGCTCGAGGCGCATTTCAACAAAGACATATCCTGGATAGAGTTTTGTTTCGGTGACAGTTTGCTTCCCTTGCTTGCCGAGCACTTTCACCTTTTCGGTTGGAACCATGATTCGACCAACAAGTGATTCCATACCTTCGATCTGAACTTTACGAAGCAGAGTTCCACGAACGGAATCTTCCTTGTTACTTGCGACGCGCAGAACGAACCAATCCATTCCTTCGCGGAACATTGGCATATCGCCTTCAGCAATCGGCGCGATCTCTCTTGGCTCTGCTGGAATTGTGATGCGTGTTGTTTCCACGCCCATGACTCGCGAAGTTGTTGCAGGTCGCGCTTCACCAGATCGAATAGCTCGCAGATTTCGCGGGCCAGCAGGTTCGGCGACAACAACTTCAGCCTTTGGCTTTCGCTTCGATTTTACTTTTGTCTTTGCTTCGACTGCCTTGCCATCAACTGGGTTGGCTTCGTTCTCTTGTGACTCCGAGAAGTTCGGATCATTTTCATCAGATGTATTCATGTCAGGTACCTGGTTCCAATACGCGCAGCTGCACAAAGAGGAAGAAGAATGCTTGGTCAAAGACAAAGCAGAACAATGCGATTAACACGCTCGTAAAAATCACGATGATCGTTGAACTTGTGAGTTCTCGTCTTGTTGGCCAACTGACCTTCTTCATTTCAGTTTCGGTTGCAACCATAAAGTCAACACTTTTCACATTCCGTGCAGTGAACATGTAAATGAATGGACAGCACAAAGCAACGAAGAGACCGCCCAAACCCCACGAAAGAAAAATGGGGTTGATCCCCCAATTGACTGTTGCGAAGATGTCGTGAAGCCACAAACCACCAAGCATGGCGATCACTCCACCTGCCGTCGCGGATATCACACGAGTCCAATAGCCTTGTCCAAGTTTGTACATGTCTTTATGGTTCCATTTCGAATGATTCTGTCGTGACTATGCAAACAATGCGGATGAAACCTCAATCAAGCAAACACGCCGAGAGGGGATCGAACCCACGACCTGCGGATTTGGAATCCGCTGCTCTACCAGCTGAGCTATCGGCGTCTCGGCGAAAAGAAACCATGTTTATTTCCGCTTGATTTTGTGCAAAGTGTGCCGACGAAGACGGGGACTGAACTTCTTGAAGCCAAGCTTCACTTTCTCCAGAATCCCACCTTTTACGCGGATTTCTGTTCGATAGTTCAAGTCACCGGTTTCGGTGCACTGCAACCACACATATTCACGGTCGAGACTTTTCTTTGCCATTGAGTTACTTCACAATCTTGGTGACAACACCAGAGCCGACTGTCTTTCCACCTTCGCGGACTGCGAAGCGGACTCCGACTTCCATTGCAACGCCTTTTCCTTCAAGATCAACCTTCAAGTTGACGTTGTCGCCGGGCATGCACATTTCAGCGCCGACGAGGTCGAGCTTGCCTGTGATGTCTGTCGTACGGAAGTAAAACTGTGGCTTGTATCCAGAGAAGAACGGCGAATGACGTCCGCCTTCTTCCTTCGTGAGCACATAGACCTGCGCTTCGAATTCGGTGTGCGGCTTGATCGAACCTGGCTTGCAAAGAACTTGGCCACGCTCGATGTCGCTCTTTTCAACACCACGGAGGAGGCAACCAACGTTGTCACCAGCCATGCCCGAATCAAGAGTCTTCTGGAACATTTCGACGCCTGTGACAGTGGTCTTGATCGCTTCAGGTCGAAGTCCGACGACTTCGACTTCCTCGCCGACCTTGATCATGCCGCGCTCGATACGACCAGTCGCGACAGTTCCACGACCCTTGATCGAGAAAACGTCTTCGACGGACATAAGGAAAGGCTTGTCAACTTCACGCGTTGGTTCTGGGATGTATGAATCGATTGCATCCATCAGATTTGCAATGCACTGACTCTTCTCTGGATCCTTTGGATTCATCAGAGCAGGGTAAGCCGCACCGCGAACGATTGGAATCTCAGATGCTGGGAAGTCATACTTCTTGAGCAGATCGCGAACCTCTTCTTCGACGAGATCGATGAGTTCCGCGTCCTCAACGGTGTCAACCTTGTTCAGGAAGACCACGATGCGCGGTACGCCAACCTGACGAGCGAGAAGAACGTGCTCGCGAGTCTGTGGCATGACGCCGTCGTAAGCAGAAACCACGAGAATTGCACCGTCCATCTGTGCAGCGCCAGTGATCATGTTCTTGACATAATCAGCATGGCCTGGGCAATCGACGTGTGCGTAATGACGAGCACCAGTCTCATACTCAACGTGCGACGTTGCAATCGTCACGATCTTGGTTGGATCTCGGCGGCCTTCACTCTCGGACGCCTTTGCGACTTGGTCATAGCTGATCGGCTTGCAGAAGCCGCGTGCAGATTGGACCGCAGTGATCGCCGCAGTGAGCGTTGTCTTTCCGTGATCGATGTGTCCGATTGTTCCCACGTTGACGTGAGGCTTTGTGCGATTAAAATTTTCTTTTGCCATGTCTAATTACTCCGTTGAGTCGCCTGAAGAGTTCTGAAGCAGACACCCAACACGAGTGCCTACGGAAGCCACCGAAGGGGATTGAACCCTCGACCTCACCCTTACCAAGGGTGTGCTCTACCACTGAGCTACGGTGGCGTTCCCGAGATGAAAAACCGCCCTCATCGGGCGGCGGGAGGGTAAGTGTATCGACATTCCAAATCCCTACAAGTAGGTTGAACTGTCATTTTTGAAAATTAGAATTTAAAGATCAGAGAACAGAACTTAAGTTGAACTTTGTTTTGAAACGCCGGAGGAACCAAAGCAATAAATTATGGTGCTGGCGGTGGGTTATCGGATCTGTCTAGATTGGAAATTTTTAGTCCACGGGGATCTGGATCATTTGTACCTGGAGTCGGCGGATCAGCAGGACTGGTGAAATAAGGGCCTTGTAGGTCCTGAATCTTGTCCCACCTGACTTCGGTTTGCACATGACCGTCCATGCAGAGAAAGTTGCATGAGTCGCCGGGATATCGAAAGTCGACTTCACAAAGGTCGATGATGGGCGATCCAGTAGCAACAGGAGTTGGAGTTCCTTGCCATGGTGCCGCGAGTGGGTTAATCACTTCTCCTGCACGGCTATCCACAAGGTAAACCGCCGAAGATGGATTTCGGATTTGGCTCGATGGGTAGTAACGGGGCAGCTGGCCTGAAGTGGGAACTCCAGCGCCACCAGTTCCAAGCCACGGTGCCGAAGTGAAAAAATTGTTCGCTGCGAAATATCCTGGATGATCGAGTTCGCGGATTGATGCGCCAGTTCCCCAAGGTGTGGCTTCATCTGTTTCAGAAGAAGATGAAAATGGTTTTTTCATACCAACTGTTGATCGCAAAATGTTTTTTGAAAAGCCAGAATGATTCTCGTAGACAAGGCGGTCTGGAGAGTCGAAGTGGTAATTGTAAGAGCCGCTCGTACCTCCACCTGCCCCAGCAGGCATGACGAAAGTGCCCATATTTGCAGTCGTCCAGAGGATGTCGGCCCATGTCCCTACGAGCAAGGTTCCTATTGGTGGCGAGTCCGTTGGCAAGCCACCTGGAGCAGCTGGCGTCTTTGATCGCATCGGTCCCTTGAAAAATGGCGTGGCCGGTGCAGGGGTCGGCGTTCGATGATCAAATTCACTTGGCAGTACTCGGTCACGATTGTCGGTGGCATAGCCCTGCATCAATGTTGCGATTTGCCGCATGTTGTTTTGGCTTGCTGCCCACTCGCTGTTGGCTTTCGCGATGCTCAACGCTGGCAGAAGGAGAGCGACGAGAAGCGCGATGATTGCGACAACCACGATGAGCTCGACGAGACTGAAACCTCTTGTTTTATGAGGAATCTTGGTCGAATTTGGAGTGAGCTGCATAGGCATAAATATATTCTTTCGCGGGTCGATTCCGTGCAAATCCATACGCATTCTACAGCGAAGCGATGCTTGAACCCTGAGTCCTTAAAGCCCCACTCTTTAGTCCATACTCCCACTAGCCCATACTCATAGTCATTAGGAATTCGGCGTTGGATTTGGTCTTTGCAACTCGACTTCGCAGAAGCTCCATCGCTTCGACCACATTCATGTCAGAGACCACCTTTCGCAGGCGAATAATGAGTTCGAGTTCCTTTGGATCAAGCAACAGCTCCTCACGGCGCGTACCAGATGCGCCCACGTTGATCGCAGGATATATGCGTTTTTCCACCAATTTTCGGTCAAGGTGAAGTTCGGCATTGCCGGTTCCCTTGAACTCTTCAAAGATGACTTCGTCAGCGCGACTGCCCGTATCAACGAGTGCAGTTGCGATGATTGTCAGCGATCCGCCACCTTCGATGTTTCGAGCGCTACCGAAGAATTTCTTCGGTTTGATGAGCGCAGAAGTGTCAACGCCGCCCGAACCGATCTTGCCAGAATTTGGCATTGCGTTGTTGTAACCACGCGCGAGACGAGTGATCGAGTCGAGAAGGATGACAACATGCTCGCCGCACTCGACCATGCGTCGCGCTTTTTCAATCACCATTTCGGCAACTTGAATGTGACGCGAAGCTTCTTCGTCGAATGTGCTTGCGACAACTTCAACACGCGTTGGCGTGTTGCGTTTGAAATCGGTGACTTCTTCAGGTCGCTCATCGATCAACAAAACGATTGTGTGAACATCGGGATGATTGGTCGCAATTGCATTTGCAATTTGCTGAAGAATGACTGTCTTTCCAGTGCGCGGCGGCGCAACAATCAATCCGCGCTGACCGAATCCAAATGGCGTGACCATGTCGATGACTCGGGGTTCGATGCGTGTTGGTTGGTTCAACATCTCCAAGTGGATGCGAGCATTGGGATGAAGCGGAGTCAAGTTTTCGAAGATTGGAAGCGAGTGCACGGTCGCTGGATCAAGACCGTTGACTGCTTCGACGCGAAGCAATGCAAAGAATAATTCCTGTTCCTTGGGAGCGCGAATGAGTCCGCGAATAGTTTGACCGCGGCGCAATCCCAATTTACGGATGTGACTTGCACTGATATAGACATCGTCTTCGCAAGCCAAATATGAATATTCCGCGCTGCGAAGAAATCCAAATCCTTCTGGCATGATGTCGAGCGATCCTTCAGCAAGCATCAACCCATCCACCAAAGCCCGCGCTTTGAGAATCTCGAATACGAGGCGATGATTTGGAAGCCCAGACTTGTCTTCAAGGCCCAGTTTCTTCGCTTCTTTGAGCAGTTCTTCAGCGGTCATCTTCTGAAGACCAGCGAAATCGACTTCACCCTTGTCGCTTTTCTTTGATGGCTTTTTCTTTTCGCTCAGTTCTAATTCAATTGCAGCCAATTCTGTTTCAAGTTGCTCGTCGGTAGGAATCGCTCCCGGCGGGAAAAAGCTCATCGACTGCGAACTGTTAAATCCGCCGCCACCACCTCCGCCACCACCACCACCACCACCACCGCCGCCGCCGCCACCGCCGCCACCGCCGCCGCCACGCCGTCGTCGTCGCCGACCCTTCTGTTGATAGTGATCTTTGTTCTGGTTAAAACTGCCTTGCGACGATGACTGTGTTTCGTTCATTTGAAATTTCTCTATATAAAGATGCGAGTAAATGGTGATGCGAGAACTTGTATGCCTTCTCTTGTTATGCCTTCTGAGTTCAAGAGTGAAATTTTCTGAGCGTATAAAAGGAGGTCACGCCCTCGACTTCCTAATAAAGATTCAGGAAGTTTTTCAGCAAGGATGATGCTGAAAATCAAGAATGATGCTGAGAAATGATGCTGAGTATCTGGGCGACTTGCGCCCGCAACGATTCGATGTTCCCGTCGTTGTTGACTATATGATGAGTAAGTTTTCGCTTCAAGTCAAGTGGCATTTGGGAATTTTCTCGGCGCTTAAGTTCGTCAGACGTCCAGCCACGACTCGTTCGAACCCGCTCAAAACGAACGGGAAAAGGAGCGTCAACCATTATGAGAGCGTCGCACTCGCCTTGCATATTGGATTCGAGCAAGAGCGGCGCGTCAATGACCAAAGCCTTCGCGGTCGATGGTGCTTGCGCAAACAGCGCGCGCCGTCGAATGTGAATCCAAGGATGAACGAGGCCTTCAAGACGCTTACGCTCTCGATCTGCCGCCGCGCGATCAGTGTCAGATGCGCTGACAGCAGGAAAAATCTTTGTTGCAACTCGACTGCGATCAATGTTTCCTTGTGGGTCGAGAATCGATGCGCCCCACCACTTCACGATTTCTTCGCGCACCGCTGGGTCCTTGAATGCTTCGCGTGCAAGTGCGTCTGAATCGGACACGACGCACCCTGCATCGGCGAGCATTTGTGCAACTGTCGACTTTCCCGCGCCGATCGATCCCATCAAGCCAATGACTGGAGGCGAATTTGTTCGCGATGACATTGTCACATTCGCGTCCACGTCGTCCCCTGCGCAGAATCTTTGATTTGCACGCCGATGGCAACAAGTTCATCACGCACACGATCGCCAGCCGCCCAATCTTTCGCGGCGCGTGCGGCGGCGCGTGCGGCGATGAGTGATTCCACTTTTGTCTTGAATTCTTCCGCTGCTGGATCGCCGTGGGAATCATTTGCTGGAGAAACATTTCGCTCAAACACTGCGAGCACACCGTTCATGCGATTGAGCGCAGAAAGTTCGGCATGAGCGCAGCTGTTTGCCGCAGCACCTTCTGGAGATTCGCTCACCGCAGTGTTGATGGCCGCGATCGCACGCGCAACATTCAAGTCGTCGCACATTGCAGACGTGAATTGTTCAAGAGCGCGTTGGAACGGCCCAGGGATTGCGCTGGATTCTGCGAGCTTCGTTGCAGCTTGCTTGATCAACGCAGAGTGCGCGCGCGTCCACCGATCAATTTGTCTTTGGCAATCTTTCAGCCCCTGCCAAGTGAAATTTGCATTCGTGCGGTAGTGAGTGCGAATGAGTTCCAGCCGTAGCGCTGCGGGCGTTATCTCGCGAGCGAGCACATCACGAACCGTGAAAAAATTGCCCTTGGACTTGGACATTTTCTCGCCTTCAACAACAAGATGACGTGTGTGAAACCAGACTCGCGAAAAAGATGTGTGCCCGTATCCACAACAGCTCTGCGCAATTTCGCACTCGTGGTGCGGAAAAATATTGTCCTCGCCACCGGAGTGCAAATCGATTTCTTCGCCAAGAAATGCGGCCGCCATCGCACTGCATTCAAGATGCCATCCCGGATATCCAGCGCCCCAAGGAGAATCCCATTTCATCACATGCGAAGCGTCGGGTTTCCACAACATGAAATCCGCGGGATGACGTTTGAAGGATTGATTGTCGGCGGAAATTCGTTCCCCCGCACCTTCGCGAAGTGCATCAAGCGTATTGCCGGAGAGTTTGCCATAAGAAGGAAAAGATCGAATGTCGAAATAGACCACGCCGTCGCCTGCGACATATGCGTGATTGCGGGCGATGAGTTTTTCAACAAGTGCGATCATCTGCGGAATGCACTGCGTTGGGCGAGGCATGAGCGTTGGATCCGTGGAAAATTCCTGCGCAACTTTCAAGCCAAGCGTTCGGGCATCATCGATGAATCGATTGGCATAGAAGTCTGCAATCGCAAGCGGATCGCGCGGGTCGATATCTGCGCCAGCTGGAAGCTTTCCCGATTTCTTCGCCTCTGCGATACGCCGACCAGCAACAGCCATCTTGTCTTCGCCGCCACCATCCGCATCCGTATCGTCAGTCATGTGACCGACATCGGTAATGTTCATCACGTGACGGACGGAATAACCGATGAGTTCCAAAGTGCGGCGCAACACATCGGCATTGAGAAACGAGCGAAAGTTGCCAACGTGCGCATCGTCGTAGACCGTTGGGCCGCAGGAATAAAAAGTCACCATTCGCCCAGCGGAGTCGATGGGCGTGAAGGTTTCAGTCTGACGAGTGAGGGTGTTGTGGAGAGAGAGTGAGGTCACGGGGAACGATGATAGTTTGCACTGATCCAAACAGTCCCAAAGAATTGGACGCTAGGCAGAATGGAGGGACTGCTTTTGCGCAATCTGCAGCTCCACAAGTTTTTGTTCGATTTGCAGTTCATATGCACTTATAAATAGAGAAAAGCGCAGACCCGTCATTCCGTCCAAAAAACCAAACTTCAAAAAATACATCCACATGAAGCGACATATGAATTTTGCTGGAAGGTGAGAATAGAGGTTGCGCTTGATCCAGCGGCGTCGCTCAAGTGGACCACCGAAAAAATGTGCTGGAAGAGACCGATCGGGAACTGCGCCGTGAATAGCCCGTGCCTCAAGCGTCGAATAATGATTGTGTTTCGAAATGTAGTGCTCAAGCGAACGACGATCGTTATGTTCCAAGTCGGCATGGATGAAGCCAACTGCTCCGTCCGCCAACATGTGCTCATGGACTTCGCGCTCCTCGTATCGAGACCGCCCGCGCTTAAAAAATCGCAAGTTCCACGACGGGTAGTAACCGCAGTGTTTGATCACTCCGCCAAGAAAAACAAAATACCTGTTGATGTAAAAACCTGATTCGATCACCTCCGCTTCTGGACGGGATGCAATCTCCACCAACTTATCCCGCAGCTTTGGAGTGACCGACTCATCTGCATCGAGTATGAGGATCCAACCAGCAGTCAATGGCAGGTTGTCTAGAGCCCAGTTCTTTTGCCGAGCGAAACCGAGCCACTCCTTTGAGACGACCTCACAACCAAGCCCAACTGCGATCTCAACAGTACGGTCTTTGGAGCCTGAATCGACAATCCAAACTTTTTGAGCGAACGAAACAATTGTTGGCAGGGAGTGAACGAGGTTGATTTCCTCATCACGAACGATCATCACGACTTCGATGTTCGATCCTTTATTTTTGTTTGATGCGCTGTCATTCATCGAGCTTGTTCACCTTATCTCTGAACGAAACTAACCTCTCATAATGCGATGTGGCGCTAGACAAGAAAGCCGTAACCGTAGCCTTTACTCAGCGCAATCCCAGAGTTTTGAAATGCGCGCATATACTTCTTTTATTCAGTGAAATGTACTGACAATGGTTGACTCATGCCTGACGAACACATTTTTCAACAACTCCATACGACGAGTCGAGCGCCATACTCCTGGACTGAATATGCGCGAAAATTTGCATGGGCAATCATCGGCGCGCCCCTCGTTCGCTTCAGCCCCCGCCCGATGCGGAAGTTTCGAGTGTGCATTCTTCGGGCATTTGGTGCGAACATTGCATGGACGGTAAACATCAGACCGTCTGCGAAAATCTGGCACCCTTGGATATTCACCATGGGCGAGCACAGTTGTCTCGCGGATGGGGTGCTGGTGTACAACCTGGGACCTCTCAGTATTGGTGAACACACAGTGATTTCGCAACGCGTTCACATTTGTAATGGCTCTCACGACTACTCCAAATCTGATCTCCCACTGCTGCGACCAACAAGCAAGATTGGCAGCGGAGTGTGGATCTGTGCCGATGCATTCATTGGTCCTGGAGTGACGATTGGCAACAATGCGATCGTCGGCGCCTGTGCTGTTGTGACTCATGATGTTTCGCCAACGATGATCGTTGCGGGAAATCCAGCAGTCGTCATCCGCGAGCGACCTCGACCAATCTCCTGAGATCCACCCACTGTTGGCACGCACACTGCGATGAATATTTCGCTTCATTTGCCGCTCGTCCGCGTTGGCCCATCTCGCCCTCTTCAGTTCGATGGGTCATTAGCTGTTTGCATTTCAGTACTGCGCAACTACATTAACCCTTGGAATGAACAATGCACAGTGGATCTGACGGGCGCTCGCTCGCGACACTCAACAAGTAAATTCCTATGAATTTTCTATACCTCGATTCAAGATGAACGATCCCGCCAAGCAAACAATTCTTGTCCTCGGTGCGAGCGGCCTACTCGGCAACGCAGTCCTGCGTGTGCTCGCACAGAGTCCGGCATTACGTGTTGTTGGCACGCTGCGCAGTGATGCTGTGAAGTCTCGGCTTCACAGCGTGACGGATGCGACACTCATCCTCCCAGTCGATGCTTCACGATTTTCCGATCTACAGAAAATTATGGACGAGGTACGTCCAAGCGTGCTTATAAATTGCGTTGGTGCGACTAAGCACATCGATGCGGGCAACGATCCATCGATCGCATACTTATATAACGCCATCCTTCCTCATTCGCTTGCCGCGCTGACAGCCAATGCGGGGTGCCGCCTGATTCACATCAGCACCGACTGCGTCTTCAAGGGCAACAAGGGAATGTACCGAGAGTCTGATCCGACCGACGCAACCGATGTATACGGCCAGTCGAAGGCCGCGGGCGAGGTCCATTATCGAAACTCAATCACCGTGCGCACTTCTATCATCGGCCACGAGATCGACACCCGTCGCAGCTTGGTCGAGTGGTTCTTGATGCAGGGCGCCGAGTGCAAGGGCTTTCGCAAGGCGTTCTTCTCCGGCTTTCCCACGGTCACGCTCGCACGCATCATTCGCGATTATGTCATCCCGCATCCAGAGATGCACGGCCTCTGGCACGTTGCGGCACCGCGGGTCGGGAAGTTCGATCTGCTTTCGATGATCGCAAAGACCTACGCCAAGCAGATCACGATTCTCCCCGACGACACCTTTGAACTCGATCGTTCGCTGGACTCCACCCGCTTCAACCAAGCGACTGGCTTCGTCACGCCGAACTGGCCAGAGTTGATTGCGGAGATGTACGATGACAAACAGCGTAATCAAACTCTTTTCGGCCAATAGCCCACGACGCAAAGGATTCTCATGCTCGATTCGAATTTCAAAGACAAAACGCTTCTCATCTCCGGCGGAACCGGATCCTTTGGCAACGCAGTGATGCGCCGATTTCTTCACACCGACATCGGCGAGATCCGAGTTCTGAGTCGCGATGAGAAGAAGCAGGACGACATGCGAAAGCGTTACAACAGTGCGAAACTAAAGTTTTACATTGGCGATGTGCGCGACCCTTCGAGCGTGCGCAATGCGATGGTGGGCGTGGACTTCGTATTTAACGCGGCCGCGCTCAAGCAGGTCCCGTCGTGTGAGTTCTTCCCGATAGAGGCGGTGCGTACCAATGTAATGGGCACCGACAATGTGCTCGACGCTGCGATTTCTTGCGGCGCAAAGCGCGTCGTCTGCCTCAGCACCGATAAGGCCGTTTATCCGATCAACGCAATGGGCATGTCGAAGGCGCTGATGGAAAAGGTCATGGTCGCCAAGAGCCGCAACTTGCGGCCCGGCGAGACCGTTATCTGCGGCACGCGCTACGGAAATGTGATGGCATCGCGCGGCTCGGTTATTCCACTGTTCGTAAACCAGATCAACGAAGGCAAGCCGATCACGATCACCGATGCGAGTATGACTCGCTTCATGATGACGCTCGATGATGCCGTCGACCTCGTGCTCTACGCCTTCACCAACGGCAGCAATGGCGACATCTTTGTGCAGAAGGCGCCCGCTGCAACCATCGAGGTTCTAGCGCGCGCTGTGTGCGAATTGATGGGGCGGCCCAACCATCCGATCAACATCATCGGAACCCGCCACGGCGAGAAGCTCTACGAAGCGCTGTGCAGCCGCGAGGAAATGGCCGGTGCGCATGACCTCGGCGATTTCTACCGAGTTCCTGCCGACACGCGCGACTTGAACTACGGCAGCTACTTCGAGCAGGGCCAGATCAAGATCACCCAGTCGACTGACTACAACTCGCACAATACGCATCGCCTCGACCTCGACGGCATGAAGAAGCTGCTGATGAAGCTCGACTTCATGCGCGATATCGTCGAGGGACGCGTTCCGCAATTGGTCGACTGAGCATCGAGCTATAGATGCACAAAGAAGGTTTTGCTATGAAAAAACTCGAAGTGAAGAAACTAAAGGTCGCAACGATTGTCGGAACTCGTCCAGAGATCATCAGGCTTTCGCGCATCATGGCTCTCCTCGACCAGCACTGCGACCACGTGATCGTTCACACTGGCCAGAACTACGACTACGAGCTCAACCAAATCTTTTTTGAGGATCTCGGCATTCGCAAGCCCGACTACTTTCTCGAGGCTGCTGGCTTAAACGCTGCCGAGACGATTGGCAAGGTCATCATCGCAGCCGACAAGTTGCTCTCCGAGCTGCGCCCAGATGCAGTCCTCATTCTGGGCGACACCAACAGCTGCCTCTCGCTCCTCTCCGCGAAGCGACGCAAGATTCCGACCTTCCACATGGAGGCGGGAAATCGTTGCTTCGATCAACGCGTGCCCGAGGAGATCAATCGCCGCATCATCGATCATGTCGCAGACATCAACCTGACTTACAGCGAGATCGCGCGCGAATATCTGCTGCGTGAGGGTCTTCCGCCGGACATGGTCATCAAGACCGGTAGTCCGATGCGCGAGGTTCTTGAGTACTACCGCGACAAGATCGAATCGTCGGACGCGCTCGCACGCATGGGCCTCGAGGCGGAACGCTTCTTCGTCGTGAGTACTCATCGCGAGGAAAACATCGACTCCGACACCAATTTCAACCGCATGGTGACGCTGCTCAACGCCGTCGCCTCGACCTACGACATGCCAGTGATCGTTTCGACGCATCCGCGCACTCGCAAGCGCATCGAAGCGACGGGTGCATTGTTCCATCCGCGCGTGCAACTGCTCAAGCCCCTCGGGTTCAGTGACTATGTTCACCTTCAGATGAAGGCGAAGGCGGTGCTCAGTGACAGCGGAACCATCACTGAGGAATCGTCGATCATGAACTTTCCCGCGCTCAACATTCGCGAGGCGCACGAGCGTCCCGAGGGCATGGAAGAGGGTGCGGTGATGATGACGGGACTCAATGTCGAGCGCATTTTGCAGGGACTCGCGATTCTCGACCATCAGCCGCGCGGCGCCAACCGTTCGCTGCGCCTAGTCGATGACTACGCTACGAATAATGTGTCTGAAAAAGTGTTGCGCATCATTATGAGCTACACCGACTATGTGAACCGCGTGGTCTGGCATCGTTCGACCTGAATTCGCACGACTGCCCTGGGCTTCATTTCATGCGCATTGCCATCATCGCCGACACCTACCCGCCCCTGAAAATCTCAGGTGCGGTGCAGATGCGTGACCTCGTGCAGGAGTTCGCCGCGCAGGGGCACGAGACGTTCGTCATTGTTCCCGCGAGCGATCTCGTCGAGCCATGGAAGATCGAACGTACGGGCAACATCACCATACTTCGCGTGCGTACGCCGCCGACGAAGCGGGTGAACTATGTGCGTCGCACCATAAATGAATTGCGCCTGCCCTATGTGTTGTTGCGGGCGATGGACGCCAGCGGCCTGCGCAAGTTGCGCTTCGACGGAATCGTCTGGTACTCCCCCACGATTTTCCTCGGACCGATCGTCAAACGTTTGCGCCGCGAAAGTGGATGTAAAAGTTATCTAATCCTGCGCGACATATTTCCCGAGTGGGCGGTCGACATGGGCCTGATGCGCCGCGGTCCTGCGTACTGGTTCTTCAAGTTCATCGAGCGCGGGCAGTACGCGGTCGCCGACACTATCGGCGTGCAGACCGAGGCGAATCGGCCGTACATGTCAAATTGGGCGGTGAAAGCAGGACGTTCGCTCGAGGTGCTGCAGAATTGGCTGAGTCCCGCGCCGTCTGTCGGTTGCACGATCGATGTTTCGAAAACGCGTTTGGCTGGACGCAAGATCTTCGTATATGCGGGAAACATGGGCGTAGCGCAGGGGATGGATGTCTTCATCGATCTGCTCGTGCGAATGCGCGACCGCCGGGACATCGGTTTCCTGTTTGTCGGCGGCGGCAGCGACACCGCACGGTTTGCCGCGACGGTCGAACGCGAAGGTCTCGACAATGTTTTGTTTCACAAAGAAATCGAACCGACGGAGATTGCGGGATTGCTTGAGCAGTGCGATGTCGGCATCGTTGCGCTCGACCCTCGCCACAAGTCGCACAACATCCCTGGGAAGTTTTTGACTTACATGCAGGCGGGAATTCCCGTGCTCGCGCGCATCAATCCGCACAACGACCTCGAGTCGCTGATCAACAGCGAGCGGGTTGGAAAAGTTTGTACTGGCGGCGACGCGACGACACTGCAGCGGCTTGTGGAAGAACTCGTCGACGACCAGAACATGCTCGACGGTGCGAAGGAACGCGGCAGAGCGTTATGGATGCGGCTCTTCTCAACCAAGGCTGCCGTGGAGCAGATCGCTCGCGCGATCCAGTCGTCGCGCAGCCAGTCGGTGCTCATC
>CAJCCX010000187.1 GCA_903961015.1 uncultured bacterium | reverse complement strand
TGGCGTGTTGGGGTTGGTCAATGCGAAAGCACTTTCCGCTGCAGGATTGGATGCGCCAATCGCCGCAGCAGAACTTGATTGGTCGCTTCTTGCGCAGGGATATCCACCCACTCCGCGTGCTCAACCACTTGCAAACAGCCCAACTCTCGATCGAGATCTTTCTGTGATTCTTGCCAACAACGTCACTTGGGCGCAACTCGAAGCCACTGTGCGCTCCGCAGAATTGCCACACCTCGAATCGATCTCATTCGTCGGGAATTGGCGTGGGAAAAAGATTGGCGATGACCGCAAATCAGTCACCTTCCGGTTGGACTTTCGCGCAGCCGACCGAACACTGCGCCGTGAAGAAATCGATCCGCATGTTGCACGACTTGTCACAATTCTCACCACGCAACTCGGCGGAGAAATCCGAGTATGACGCAAGCCCAA
Organism: uncultured bacterium; assembly: GCA_903961015.1. Lineage (GTDB taxonomy): Bacteria > Planctomycetota > Phycisphaerae > Phycisphaerales > SM1A02 > F1-60-MAGs104. The sequence continues at coordinate 9,568 of CAJCCX010000187.1, read as the reverse complement.
ATTGCAAAGATGACAGTCGATGAGTTCGTCACGGCGCTTGCGGCAAAGCAACCTGTTCCAGGCGGAGGCGCCGCGGCGGCGTGCATACTTGCGCAAGCATCTGCGCTGGGATCAATGGTCATCGCATATACCCTTGGAAAACCGAAATTTGCACAACACCAAAGTCGCTTAGAAAATCTCGACATGATTTTTACTGGTGCTCGCATCGATGCCCTCGATCTGGCAGATCGCGACGCAAACGCATATTTGACATTGAATTCACTTTGGAAAATTCCCGCAGATCAACGCAGCGCGCTTCCAGAATGGCACGCCGCTGTCAACGAAGCGATCGCTGCTCCCAGTGCAATTGCTGATTTATCCCTGGCTGTTCTCGCTGCACTGGCAACGATGTCAAAGATCACTTCTACACAACTTGCAAGCGATCTGCGCATCGCCCAACTTTTTGCACACACAGCGATGGAGAGTGCTCTCTTGAATGTCCAAGTCAATCTTCCACAAGTCAGCAACACAGCCGCACGCACAGCAGGCGAGACATTTCTGACTGCTCGCCGGAGCGAAGGTGCTCGATTCGTTTCGTTGTCAAGCACGCATTCATAAAGATCACACTTGGGGCTTGCACTTCTATTTTTCGTCGGAGGATTCATTGCGGCAGCGATTTTTCTTCTTGGAATTGTCCACGACGCTCGATTTCCATCTCGTGCGACGATGGGATGGGCTCTCGGACGTGGAATCCCAGTTGATCCCTCAGCGATGGGTTTGCAATCCACTGAAGTGAAATGGAGAAACGATCAATTGGCGTGGCGTATTCCTGGTGGCGATATCGATGGCGTCATCACCATCATTATTCATGGATGGCGGAGATCCCGCATCGACTCGCTTCGTCGGTTGGATCCGTGGTTGAAGTCGAGTTCTGAAGTTTGGCTGATCGATCTCGATGGCCATGGAGACTCTCCTGCGGGGCCAACGACTCTTGGAGCGGCTGATGCCCCTGCAATTGTCGCATTTATTCACGACCTCCTTGCCTGCGCAACGAACGCTTCGCATTCACCCAAGCGCATCTTGTTGGTGGGTCATTCACTTGGCGCGAGTATTGCCCTGCGTATTGCTCCACTGCTGCCCGTGACTTCACTCGCAGGTGTTGTTGCATTCGCGCCATTTGAATCGTTAAAAGAACCTCTTGGAAATCAATTGAAAGCAAGAGCATTACCAGTTTTTCTTTTTGCGAAAGCCTCAGAGATCTGCCTGCATTTGATCAACGGAACAGAATCAAGCACGACTGGGGCACTCAAGCAAATTCATAAACAGAATGTTCCTGTATTGATTGTCGGTGCACAGCTTGATCAGACTGTTTCACTCGATCATGTGCGGCGCATGGCAGATCAAGCGGGCGTCGCACTCACCAATGATCCGGATTTTGCACACGACGATCTTGGAACGCAACTGAACGCAAATCCAAATTGTGTGGCATCACAAGCAGCTCGCAAATTCCTTCAGTCAATTGGATGCGCTGCAGTTTGAGCCGCCGCAAAGAAATTGGCGCTCGATTCAGACAGTCTTCGAGCCAACAGAACTTCGAAGACGAATCTGGGGGCGAAACTTGCTTTTCAGGTCGATTGCCAACTCATTCCCAAAATTACACAGTTCCTCGTCAATATCTCGAATGACTGGGCGACTGGTTGACCCGCGACTGGTTGACCCGCTTGTGGATGGCCGAATTCGAGGAGCCGATCCAACAGAAATGGCATCAGCCAACTCCGCAGCGGTTGAATTTTCAACCGATTGGCTTAAGAGTGAAGATTGAGTAGTTGACATGGACACGTAAAACTTCTTCGTGTACAGCAATTCGGTCAAATTGGACCGAGAGATGCACAATTCACTGAACTACTATATCCCGCCCGCGAACCATTTCCACTTTTCTTTCATCTTTTCTGCATTTATGAGTTATTACGGACCAATACGATGACCTCGCAAACACAAAAATCAGCCGAAGAAGGGCGTTTTATTCGAGTCAAAGGTGCATGCGAACACAACCTGCGTGGCATAGATGTTCACGTGCCTCGAGATCAATTTGTTGTCATTACAGGGGTTTCTGGCAGCGGAAAGAGTTCGCTGGCATTCGACACGATCTTCGCCGAGGGTCAACGGAAGTACATGGAGAGCCTCAGCGCATATGCGCGGCAGTTTCTCGACCAGATGAAGAAGCCAAATGTGGAGTCAGTCGATGGCTTGCCCCCCACCATCGCAATCGAGCAACGTTCGGGAGGGCATACGCCTCGATCGACTGTGGCGACGACGACCGAAATCTATGACTATTTACGTCTCCTTCTGGCTCGATGCGGAGACCCTCGTTGTTGGCATCGCGATCCAAAGGGTTCGCAATGTGGCAAGCCGATCTCAGCAACGACTGCGACGCAGATTGTTGAAAACATTCTTGCCACATTCAACGGACAAAAGATTATGGTCTGCGCTCCGATCATCCGCTCAAAGAAAGGGCATCACAAGGATGTCGCAGAGGAATTACAACGAAGCGGCTTCGTACGAATTCGTGTGAACGGGACAATCATCGATCTACGCGACGCATTGAAGGCTGGCGGAGAAAATCCGCTGAAACTGAAGCGTTATGAGATGCATGACATCGAAGCAGTCGTCGATCGATTGGTCCCCGTTGCCGCTGAACGCCAGCGACTTTCGGAAAGCGTCGAGACTGCTTTGCGCACAGGATCAGGCGCATTATTGATCCTCGTCGAGACCGGCGATACAACGAAAGAAATTCGTTACAGCGAAAAGTTCTCCTGCCCGGATCATCCAGAGTGCTCACTTGAAGAGATGGAGCCTCGATTGTTCTCCTTCAATTCTCCCCATGGTGCCTGCCCCGCATGCGCTGGACTGGGATGCGTTGATGAATTTGACGAAGCCCTCGTGGTCGCAGACCCATCACGCGGCGTAGCCGAAGGTGCAATCGAACCTTGGCGCAAGAACGGCCGCAGAATGAACATCTGGTATTCAAGAACCCTGAAAAGATTCTGTGCTGACACCCAGACAGATCCTTCCACTCCATATGCGAAACTTCCACAGCGCATTCGGCAGATGCTCATGCATGGAATCAAAGAAGAAGACGAGGCAAAGTTGGGATTCTCCTTTGAAGGCGTACTGCCCAACTTGCGCAGGCGATATATCGAAACCGAAAGTGCGTTTGTTCGGGAACGACTTCATGCTTACACCGGCAATCGTCCTTGCGAATCATGCGGCGGAAGTCGACTGCGTCCCGAAGCACGCGCAGTTCTGTTGCACGGAATAAAACAACCGATGAATATCGCGCAGATTTCTGGGCTTTCTATCGAATTTGCTCGCCAATTTCTCTCGACTCTCACCCTGACTCCAGCGCAGGCAACAATCTCAGAACCGATTCTGAAAGAGATCGATGCACGCTTGGGATTTCTGAACTCTGTGGGACTGAACTATCTGACTCTCGATCGCACATCTTCCACGCTTTCAGGCGGGGAGGCGCAGCGCATTCGATTGGCAACTCAGGTTGGCTCTGGCCTTGTTGGTGTTTGCTATGTCTTAGACGAGCCGACGATTGGATTGCATCAACGCGACAACGACCGTCTGGTGGCGACGCTTCGCAGGCTGACCACCATCGGTAACACCGTTCTCGTCGTCGAGCATGATGAAGACACCATTCGCGCAGCTGATCATCTGATCGATGTGGGACCAGGGCCTGGTCGCCATGGCGGACTGATTGTTGCGCAAGGTTCTTTCGCAGATATCTGCGCAACACCCCAGAGCATCACTGGAAAATATCTCAGCGGCGCGCTCTTCATTCCAGTTCCTACACAACGCACTCCCCTCAAAGCAAAGCGAGCAATCACGATCAAGGGTGCGAGCGCAAACAATCTGAAATGTATTGATGTTTCCTTTCCGCTTGGTGGTTTTATCTGTGTGACAGGAGTCTCTGGGAGCGGCAAGAGCACCTTGGTAGGCGACATTCTTTTGCGTGCTGCGCAGCGAGATGTTTCTGGAATGCGCGTGGTTCCCGGCAAGCATTCTTCGGTGCACGGATTCGACCAAGTCGATCGAGTGATCGAAGTAGATCAGTCCCCGATTGGACGAACTCCAAGATCGAATCCAGCTACATATACAGGGATTTTCGATCATATTCGCCAGGTGTATGCCCGCGTGCCTGAAGCGAAAATCCGTGGCTATCCCATCGGACGATTTTCGTTCAATGTCAAAGGTGGACGATGTGAAACCTGCCAAGGCCAAGGCATGCGCAGAATTGAAATGCATTTCCTTCCAGATGTCTTTGTGGAATGCGAAGCCTGCCGTGGCACACGATTCAATCGCGAAACTCTTGAGATTCGATATCGAGGCAAGTCGATTGCGGATGTGCTGAATATGACAGTGGATGACGCATGTTTGTTCTTCGAAGCGAACACCAAAATTTCACGCATGCTTACATGTCTGAGAGATGTTGGATTGGGATATCTGCAACTCGGACAAGCATCGACCACAATGTCTGGTGGCGAGGCGCAGCGCATTAAGTTGGCGACTGAACTTGGCAGCCAAGCGAATGGCCACACGCTCTATGTTCTTGACGAACCAACAACTGGATTGCATTTCGCAGATGTGGCCCGACTGCTGACTGTGCTTCAGCGACTTCGCGATTCAGGACACACGCTCGTGGTCATCGAACATAATTTGGATGTCGTTAAATCAGCAGATTGGATTATCGATCTCGGACCCGAAGGTGGAGATGCAGGCGGAACACTGATTACCGTCGGCACCCCAGAAGATGTTGCAGCGCACGCAACCAGCAGTACGGGGCACTATCTGCGCCGTCTACTTGGTGCGCCGCCCTCAAAATTGGTGCCCGTTGATGAAAAAGTTGCTGCCACATCTAAAAAAACACCGCGCAAAGCGCTAAAAAAAGCAACAACTCGCCAAGCCTGACCTTGTGATCGTCAGCGGTTACGATCGCGACCATGGCGCATCCAGATGGTGAACTTGTTCTTCGAGTGATGACTATGCCGCGTGATACCAATCACAGCGGGACGGTCTTCGGCGGCGTGATCATGAGCTATATCGATCAGGCGGCGTATGTGCACGCAAGATCGTTGGGTCTACACCGCTGGGTCACAGTCATGGTGGAGCGCGTCGAATTTGTCGCACCAGTGTTTGTTGGCGAATTGGTCACACTTCGCGCCAAGACAGTTACGACAGGTCGATCATCTGTCACGATTCGAATTCTTGTCGAGGCCGAGCGGTATTCGACTGGAGAAAATGTACGCGTCACAGATTCGATCATCAAGATGGTTGCACTCGATGCGAATCACAAACCAATCCCATTTACGAATCCTCCCACACTCAATTCTGACGACGGACATTCACTCACGTGAGCGACCCAGGCAGAATTTTCTCCGCTGCCGTTCTTGTTTCAGGTGGTGGTTCAACTGCTCTCAATCTGATTGCGTGCGCAGAACGTGGCGAGATTCCAATTCATATCGCGCTGATCGTCGCTCATCGCGCTGAGATTCCCGCAGTCACACGTTGTGCTGGCGCTGGTCGAAAAGTTGTGGTTCTTCCTGGCAATTCTTCTCCCGCGGCGAGTGACGAAATGGATGAATTGCTGCGCTCACACGGCATCGAATTGGTCATTCTCGGCGGATATTTGCGTGCTCTGCGTGTCGGTCCATGGGCAGGTCGGGCGCTCAACATTCATCCCGCACTGCTGCCTGCTTTCGGCGGCAAAGGAATGTATGGCCAACATGTACATGAGGCGGTCATCGCAAGCGGCGCACGCGAATCTGGTTGTACGGTGCATTTCGTTGATGACCGATATGACCATGGCGAAACAATTGTGCAGCGCAAAGTTCCAGTCTTGCCAACTGACAGTGCGGACTCGCTTGCAAAGCGCGTCGCTGTCGAAGAACACATTGCCTTTCCTGAGGCAATTCGAATCTGGGCTGCACGACAGCACTAACATATCGCGATGCAACAATGGCTGAAAGCATTGGCATTTGGATCGCTTGCGATGTGTGCGCTCACAATCGCAACTCCACCATCCAAGGAACAATTAGAACTTGCCTTGCCTCGATTGATTGCTTCCGATCGTGAAAGTGAAGCACTCGCATTGATCGATTCGTATCTTGCGATTCATCCCGACGATGCTCAAGTTCTCTTCGATGCATCGAGAATTGCATCACGCAGTGGCGATACACGAGGAGCAGCGGTCTATGCGATCAGATCTTTGCGCGCTGGTTGGTTGGATGACAAGGCGCTTGACGAACATTCCGATTTGAATCGCCTGCGCGCACACGAATCTTGGCAACAAGTGCTTGTGATTCGCAAACAAATTCGCGACTCCTCGAAGACTCCCAAGGGCGCGAATGATGCAGCAGCCCCATCAAAATCCCACTCGAATTCCAGCGGAAATGACGCGATCGCACGGCATTCCCTGCAATCTTGGCTTGCGCAATTCGGTGGTGGTCGATATCGCATTGAAGAAAAAAATTCGCTCAATCTCATCTTGGCGTATTCCGTCGAGCCCGAAGGATTTCGTCGAACGATGATTACGATCGAAAAATTGTCGGCAACACTTTCCAAGATTCTCTTCGGAGAAATTCAAGTCCAGAGCGTCTTGTTGGTGATCGCGACGCCTGAAGATGCGGCGAAGTTTCTTGGTGACCCGCAGAACGGTGGTCTTTATGTTCACGAAGATCGGCGATTGGTTGCACGAGATACTGGCGCTTCATTACGGCACGAATACACACATGTCAGACACTACGGCCAGATGCAACGCTTGCAACAATTGCATCCTGTGTGGATTCAAGAGGGACTTGCCACGCTCTTCGAAGATTGGCAGCTGGGTCCAAGCGGCGAACTGGTCATCCTTCCAAATCTGCGAACAAACGATGCATTCGATCGCGTTCAACAGCGCGATACAACACCGTGGGTGGACTTCTTCCAACTTGATTCCAAAGCATTTACGGTTCAGGCAAGGTGGAATTATGCCCAAGCACGATCAATGTTGATGTACATCGCATCGCAAGGAAAATTGACCAGTTGGTATCAGATTTATATCGCCAGTTGGGGAGAGGATTCGACTGGTCGACGTGCTCTAGAAGCCTCATTTGGCTTGCCAATTGGCAAAATCGAAGCGCAGTGGAAAGCATGGGTTCACGATGGTGGACGGCAGGATTCGACGATCGATCCTGGTGACGGGGTCATGGGAACGACGATTTCCAATCTGCCTGATGGGGTGCGAATCGACGACGTACAACCTGGCGGCCCAGCGGCAAAAGCTGGGATTCACGTCGGCGATGCGATCACGGAAATCGGCGGGGTCGAAATCCGCTCCGTTGGTGACTATTTGCTTGCAATGTCAGCGCGACGATCTGGAGAAAATCTGAAAGTTCGCTTTCGCAGAGGCAATTTATATTCGATAGTTGAGGTGTACCTGGCATCAGGAATTGGCACCCCCCCGTGAATACGAACCCAAGCAAATCTCTAATTCAAAATCAATTGACAAGCCTTTGTGCCATTTCAAATGATTTTTCGTTCATGCATCTGCATGCGATTTGTTCAACGGGGATGACAATTCCAGTGAAGGTTATGCGTGATCTCGCCGCCTCAAGCGCCGAATTTGGGCGCAAGTCGGTTCGGTCCTTGCGGCAGCGTTTGCCGATGCATGGCCGATTGTCCGCCAGAATAGGAGGATAGAAACGTGCTCATCACAATTTGCGCTAAACACATGGAATTGACCGAAGCCCTGACCAATTACATCAAGTCAAAGGTCGGCAAACTTCCCCGCTTCTTCAACGGGCTGCAACAACTTGCAGTCACAATCGAACGTGCACCCATTGGTTATCACGTCGAAATTCGATCCGATGTCGAGAGACATGAGGACTTCATTTGCAACTATCGACACCGCGATCTGTACGCTTGCGTAGATCTCGCAGTCGATCGCGGAGCGCGACAATTGTCCAATTACAAGGATCGAATTCGACATCATCGTTCATAAAACGCTCCGACTGGTAAGTCGCTATGATCAAATGCGATGAAGCTCCGAGACATCGTTGTAACCAAAGCAATTCTCCCTTCACTTGTGAACACGAAGCGAGATCTTGCGATTGGTGAATTACTTGATGCTCTCATTGCAAGCGGAGTTGTGTCCGCAGATTCCCGTGCGACACTCCTGAAGGAAACTTTCGCACGCGAGCGCAAGGGTTCCACTGGATTTGGACATGGTGTTGCGGTTCCGCATGCAAAGACAACTTTGGTTTCAAAGCCTCATGCTGCGATTGGGGTCTCCGCCTCCGGCGTCGATTTCAACTCGCTCGATCGTCAGCCAGTTCATGCGATTGTTTTCATGCTGAGTCCACTGAGCGATCCAGAATCGCATCTCAATGCAATGGAAACTGTCTTTGGCGCATTAAGCCAAGAGGTTTTCCGTCGCTTCTTACGCCAAGCGCGCAACGTGGACGATGTCACACTTCTACTCGACGAAACTGACAGCGCCGCACCTTCTGGCAGCTGAGGCTCCATCCCGTGGTCAACGGAGAATCAACGATCATCAATCAACTGGGGCTTCATGCACGGCCAGCAATGAGTTTTGTGCAATTGGCGAATGAATTTTCATCGATCGTTCGCGTCCGCCGTGCAGATTCTGCGGAGTGGGTCGACGGCAAAAGTATTATGCAGATGCTGCTGCTTGCGGCAACTATGGGGACAGTTCTTGAAATTTCTTGTGATGGTTCTGACGAAACGCTGGCACTTGCCGAGATTCGAAAACTCATCCGTCAGAAGTTTGACGAAGAGTGATTTGAAGATGCGTGCGGCGTAATCGGCGACTGATCTCGCACACTTCGAGCCAATTCCCACACGGACTCTAAGACTGGACGAACTCCTTCGCCACTGGCACCACTGGCAACAAGCGGACGAACTCCCCGCTCACGTTCAAATCGTGCGACGAGTTCGTCAAGAACTTCTTTGCGATCTTCTTCTGGGATCAGATCGACCTTGTTGAGGACCACGATCTCTGGCGTGCGCGCAAGTTGCTCGCTGAAATCGGCAAGTTCGCGGCGGATCTTGCGATGATTTTCCAAAGGATCGCTTCCATCTGGAGGCGCACAATCCAAAACATGCAAGATCACTCGCGTGCGTTCAATGTGCTTGAGGAAGTCATGACCAAGCCCAACTCCTTGCGAAGCGCCCTCGATCAAACCAGGAAGATCTGCGAGCACGAGTCTGCGTTCATCTGAAAGTTCTGCGATGCCAAGTTGAGGCGCAAGTGTTGTGAACGGATACGCAGCAATTTTGGGCTGAGCCCGCGTTGTTGCTCGAAGAAATGTGCTCTTTCCAGCATTGGGAAGCCCAACGAATCCGACATCTGCGATGAGGCGAAGTTCCATTCGCAATTGTCGTTCGATCGCATCGCCACCTGGTGTGAATTCGGTTGGAGTCTGATGGACTGCACTCTTGAATCGATCATTGCCAATTCCGCCGTGACCACCATGCGCAAGAATTACGGTCTGGTCGGGTGAAACAATATCGACAAGAAGTTCGT
>CAJCCX010000186.1 GCA_903961015.1 uncultured bacterium | reverse complement strand
CATCTGCCCAAAATATTTTTCATTTTCGGTTGCAGTCGGCTTTGCGCCGAGAATCTTCGGTGCGGCTGCGATCGAAAGTTGGACGAACGCAATCGGTTCAGATGCAAATGCTTCGGCGGATTGTTTTATGGCAGTGCGCCAAATGGCTGGTCGAGCATTTGCAAGCGCAGTCCAGCGATCTTGCCATGCAGCAAAGTCCAAGGGAGATCGTTTGCACGCAATTTCGAGCACGTCGTCCCGCACATCAGATTTGGCCAGTTCTGCGGCAATTCTCAAGCACTCCGCATCGACAAATGCGGCGCGATCTTGCTGTGCGTCTGACATCATGCGCACAAACCACGATGCTCTTCCCCAAGGGATCGAAATGCCATCATGGCAATGACTTTGCGCCCATCCAGAAATGTTGTTGCCAATCGACCATGTGTGAGGAGCGCTCTCCCAAATGAATGCGCAGTGTCCAGGTTGGCCAACCGGCATCGCAGGGACTCCAAACGCTTGGCACATCGCAGAGCCAAACTTTGAAATTGCGCCGCACACTCCGCCGACTTCGTCCATCACTGCCATCGTCATCGGTCGTCCGTCGTAATACTCGCGGCCGCGCTGCACGCTGACACCTTTGGAATTCACATCGCGGTACTCCACCATATATGCGCCTTCGCCAATTTTCTCGCGCACTTTCAATTCTGGCTTGATGTTTGCACGAGCCCAAGCAAGTTCTTCGTCAGTCGCCCAACTTCCGACGACATAACGCATCTGCCACGCGTTCAAGTCGCGAAAGCTTGGAAACAAGACGCCCTCGTCATTCCATTTGCGAAATGATTCATATCGTGCGATTGGTTCGATGATCGCACCATCTGCAAGTGCTTTCACGGGCTCTGCAAAGACCAGCGCCGTTGCGACTGCAATGCGCAGTGGAAGGGCGCTTTTCGCGGCGGGATCTTTCGCGATGATCTGGCAGAATATTCGCGCGGCGTCAGGCCAGCGGTTTTCTGCAGCATTCCCGGAGGTCAGAAAGAGTGCAAGCGCGGTACGGTCGGTGAACAACCATTTGGCTTCTGTGGGTTGAGCCTCTTCAAGGGACTTGCGACCATCGGCGCCCAAGAGCAAGAGAAACTTCCACTGCAAAAGGGCAAGCGATCCTTCTTGCGTCAGCGCAAATTTTTCTATTGCAGACACATTCTTTGTCTTCAGCGTTTCACTGATCGACTTCGCAGATTCGCGCCACGATTCTTCAAGCGTCTCCGCGAAGGTTGGGCGAGTGATGAGAAGCGCAAAGATGATCGCAAAGCGGAGCATGGATGGAGTGTAAGTAGCCAAGTGTTTCTAGCGTAAAAACACGATCAAACCTAACACCAAGACGAATCCGATCGTGAATGCGATCCAGTTGAAGTCTCGTTGCTGCATCTGTGATGAGGGTACATTCATCTGATGAATTCCATGGGCGTCGATGTGCAAACTTGCGTCTTCCTCAATCGTGGACTGATGGGGATCTTTGCACGCTCGCAAGAAATCGATGCCGAAGTTCTCCAGAAAATTGACTGGCAGTGGCTTGAAACACGGTGTTCCCCAACCGAACTTTCGTCAGGTTCGATGATGGCTTGGTCGCATGTGCTTTCTGACGGTTCGAATTTGATTGCGCGTGTCATTCGCTCCGCGCCAAAGGGGACTCATGCCTCGTGGAGCATCCGCGCAATTGTGGTTGATACGAATACCTATTCAGAATTGATCGACCGAATGGCTCATTGCCTCAGCGACGACATTTTTTGGAACCGCCCATGCTTCGTTGACGGAACTGCGACACAGGTACCCAACTGGGATCGGGATGATGCGATCCCAGCCAATGATTTTGCTCTCGTAAAGGCTGCGATTGCGGATGTCAAAAGTGAAGGCGTCGCACGTATCGATCAAACGGTTGATTGCGATCCGTGGGAGTTGGCGGTCAGGATTCCTGCTGCGCTTCAAGGATCGAATCGAACGCGCCT
>CAJCCX010000185.1 GCA_903961015.1 uncultured bacterium | reverse complement strand
GCGATTCGCAGGTTGTTGCGTATCTCTTGTTCGGTGACTCGGCCGAGTCCTTGAATGAGAACTTCCGAGATAGGCCGATCGGCAAGAGCTTCGTCGTCCAGATTGGTCGTTGCGGTGGCGAAAGCACTTGCGGAAATTGAGATCGTAGTGAAGCAGATGGCCAGAGAGACCAAGCGAAGAATTGATCTCGTGATCTGAGCCATCATGAGTTGTTCAGGCTACCGTTCAAGTGTCTCTCGCGCCGTCCTGCCCGAAGGTCCGCCATACGCTAGGCTTTCTCTTTATGAGCACAAATCTCCTGCGGACTTCGTTTTATGATTTTCATGTCGAACATGGTGGCAAGATGGTGGATTTCGCAGGATGGGAAATGCCGCTCCTGTACACCTCGATTTTGGAAGAACATCGACATTGCCGCAGTGCGGCGGGATTTTTTGATGTCTCACATATGGGGCGACTTCGATTCAGTGGGCGGCATGCGCGAAAATTTCTTGATTCGGTATGCACACGCCAGATTTTTGGGATGCAAGTCGGTCAATGCCGTTACGGAATCATCTGCAACGAGCAGGGAGGATGTTTGGATGATGTCATCGTCTATTGCTTTGATGAGTCAGAGTATTTGATGGTGTGCAACGCATCGAATCGTTTGAAGTTGCTGGCACACTTCGCCGCGGTAAAAGGCGATATGAATTTCAAACTCGAGGATCAGACTGAATCGACGGCGATGATCGCGCTGCAAGGGCCGAAAGCGATGGAAATTGTTGGCGCATTGTCGCGCGAAATTCCCATGCTGAAGCGATATCGATTCGTCCAAAAGAGTTTGATCGTCGTGAAATTGATTGTGAGTCGAACCGGATATACCGGCGAAGATGGTGTCGAAGTGATTCTGGGATCTTCGATGGCTCGTGCAGCGATGGGCATGTTCTTGAAGGATGTGAAAAGCGGACAGAGTCCCATTCGACCGATTGGACTTGCTGCTCGAGACACACTTCGGATGGAAGCTGGAATGCCACTGTATGGGCATGAAATTGATGAGAACACAGATCCGCTTTCGGCTGGACTTGGATTCGCAGTCAAAGTCGACAAGGGTTCAGATGACGAAAAAATTGGGCGATTTATTGGGCAAAATGCGCTGGAAAAAATTGCGAAAGATGGTTGCCAACGCAAGCTTGTTGGACTTGGCTTGGAAGGTCGCCGCAGTGCGCGCCAAGGTATGGAAGTTCGGCAAGGTTCGAAAGTTGTGGGCAGAGTAACGAGCGGTTGCCTCTCGCCAACCTTTGATCGACCGATTGCAATGGCATTTGTCGATGCAGATTTGATCGAAGTGGGAACGAATCTTGAGGTCGATCTGCGAGGAACTGCAGTTGGTGCCGTCGTGGAACCACTGCCGTTTTTGCGTGCTGTGGCGAAAGTCTGATCTCAAACAAGATCGATTCAATTTCAAGTTGCTGGTTGCGAACTGCGAGCGTAAACCCAAATCCAAACCCAAACCCAAACCCAAACCCAAACCCAAACCCAAACCCAAACTTATTTACCGGTTTGTTTTAGCCGAGGGTTTTTTGAATACTTGCTTTGATGCTTCGATGAAAGCAATTCAGTCAGTGAAGAGGTACTCTCTCCTTGCTTGGATCTTGCGGAAACCCGATTTTCTTCGCCGTCTTCCGAATCAGAGCGAAAGAGCAACGAAAGAGATTGGTTGCTTCCGAGTTGCCGCCCAAGTCTTTCAAGCGTTTGGACTTCAATTTGTCGAACACGTTCACGGGTCAGGCCGACTTTTAGACCAACTTCATTCAGTGTCAGCGGTTCAGTCCCATTGAGGCCGAATCGCATCCGAAGCACCTCTGCTTCCCGAACATCAATCGTGTCAAGAAGTCCGACGATCACTTTCAGAATTTCATTCTCTTCGACAACTTTCGTAGGGTTTTTTGACATCGTGTCTTCGAAGACATCTGCAAGATCCGCAATATCGCTGTCGGGGTTATTCGAGACAACTTGATTCGGGGTGCTATACGCACGGAGCGCGCGACGAATGATTTGGAGTTTGCGAAGCGGAACTTGCATTTCACGAGCGAGTTCCGCCATCGATGGAGGATGGTTTAATTTTTCCTCAAGCATCTTCGACGCTGCCTTACAACGACCAATCAACTCGATCATGTACGCAGGAATATGAATCGGTTGACTTGCATTGAGCAGCGTTCGCTTGATGGACTGTTTGATCCACCACGAGGCATATGTGGAGAATCGCGCGCCTTGTGCAGGATCGAAACCTTCAACTGCGCGGATGAGACCAACATTGCCTTCTTCGATCAGGTCTGGCAGAGATATCCCGCGGTTCATATATCCCTTGGCAATCGCAATCACCAATCTGAGATTGGAAGTGATCATCCGATCCTTCGCTGCTGCATCGTTGTCATTGATGATGAGCCAACCAAGTTGACGCTCTTCAAGAGGAGTCAACAATGCAACGAGACTTATCTCGCGCACATACATTTGGATTTCAGTTTTTATCTCAGACTTCGCCACGCGCACCTCTCATGGTAAGTTGGAAGGGTACCCAAATGCCAGAATATTTTTCGATGACTTGATCCACCTTTGATTCTTCCGACTCCATAACGATAGTCCATTGACCCAATCCCAAGGCAACCTCGAGGACGATATTTCCCCAATTCTTGGGCGGTGGGAATTTTCCGATGGCATTCCCAGAGTGCGATTTTTGGATGGAATCGGAGAAAATCGACGGATTCAGATTCGTTTGGAGGCTGGAATTATGCAGTTTGAGTTGCAAGGGCGCCCTGACGGCAAACATCCTGAGGGGGCCGATTCGTGGTTGGAATTCTGGGGGGCAAGTGCGAAAAAATTAGCGCAAGTTGAATGCGAGATGTTGCGCGGGGAGATCCTTTTGTATCACCAACGGGCAGCCGCATTTCTGATGCTGGAGGATTTCGCTTCGGTTGTGCGCGACTGCGACCGAAATTTATTCGCGATCGACTTTGTACGGAGTCGTGCCACTCGCGGAGTTGACCTGGAATCATTCGATGCAATTCGCATTGCAACTGTGTTGTTGCGAACGCGTGCAGAAGCATCGATGTGCATTCGTATTCGCGATACGCAAGGAGCTCTCGCCGCGATTGACCGTGGTTTGGCAAATTTGCACGGGGGCGCAGGTTCATCGCACCGATTATCAGAAAATGATTCTTCGGAGGCGTCGATGCTTCGTGCAATGCGTGACACGTTGGTTCCAAAATTGCCGTCGAGTCAACGAGTTGATCTTGAATCAAGACTGAAGCACGCGCTGCGGATGGAAAATTATGAACTCGCTGCGATTCTTCGCAATGAGTTGCGTCAGATTGGCTACTAGAGCGATCCGCTTGGGGGACTTGCTGTTGAAGAAAACTTTTCGAGTGCGCTGCGATATGGTTCGCCGCCAAGCGCGGGATCAAGCGCGCGCAACCGCGCAAGTCGAGCTTGGACACTCTCGCCGCCGCGTCCTGATTCCTGTGCGATTCGCATTTGAATCACTTGAGAGATCCACCATTCTTTCGATCCTTGTGCGACACGCCCAGCAAGGTCACGTGCGCTTGCCATTGCACGCGTCCGCAGCGCATCGCGGAGTGTTGTATTTTTTGTGTTATTCGCAGCGATTTCCGCAGATGAGAGTGCTTCGGTCAATCGCCGGAAGTCGTCGATTGTCGCCCAAGGCTTGGCGGCAATGGCATCCGAGCGAGCGACTGCAGAATCCCACGAGTTTTCATAAATGGCTGCATCTGCGGCAAGTCGCGCGAATGATTCTGTGAGAGCGGAGGTGGAGTGCGTTTCAAGAGAAGGGAAAAGATTTTCCCAAGCCTCAAGCGCATCGAGGGCGCGTTGAGCCGCAATGATGGAATTCGCATTGCCAGTCGCGCTCATTGATGCCGCAAGATCGACCTGTCGCTTTGCGAAATCCACGATGCAAGTCAGCGCCATTGGATTTTCTTCTGTCATAAAACTTGCGGGTAATCCTGCAAGCTCTCTATCGAGTGCAGAGCGAGGAGGTGTTCCGTGACGCGCGGCGCGTTCAAGTCGAAGTCGCAAAATTCTTTGCGCGTCGTAAATCGTCCAAGAATTCCACGCAGCGATGGTTGGGATTTCATCGGTACGCATTGCCTGTTCGTGGGATGGCGATAGAAAATCTGCGGCAACTCGAGCGGCATATGCGGTTGCAGACACTCTGGATCCTGGGTCAAGTCTCGCATTGCGCGCGGCGCGATCAAGATCCTCAATTCTCGCCGCTGCCTGCGAAAGCGCAGCAATTTGATCGGCGCTTGGAGCAGTCGATTGCGCTAGAAAATCTTGAATCATGCGTCGCGCTTTGAGAGCTTCCCACTGCGCGACCGTACTTGGTCGTGAGGGAAGTTCTGCAAAGCGTGTAGATGCAAGAGCAAGTGTTCGTTCGAGATTCTCTTCACGTCCATTGGGATTTGCTCGATCAAGTGCCAGTTCAATATCCAAAGCCGTCTGCATCGATGTGAGCGCCATTGGTTCCTGTGGAGCGCACTCTGCGAACCGACGATAATCATCAGCCGCAGCGGGCCAGTCGCTCTTGCTTGAATGGATTTCAGCAAGCACTTCGAGTGCTGTGGATTGCGCTTCTGGATCAATGGACTGATTGGAGAAACTATTCAGCGTTGCAAGGTCTGCGGGAGAGTTTGGATTCTTTAGCAAATAATCTCGAGCGATCGCGATCATTGCCAATGGCGGCAGTTCTGTATCAATGCGGACGCCACGCAAAACTCCTGCAAGCCGCTCCAAGACTGCTCTGCGAACCCCGGCACGCTCTGATGGTTGTGATGCGCGCAGTGTCATAATCCATGGACTGAGAGATTGTTCGGTTGTTGCAGACTTTCCCGCAAAGACGCGGGACCGAACGAGCGCATC
Organism: uncultured bacterium; assembly: GCA_903961015.1. Taxonomy (GTDB): domain Bacteria; phylum Planctomycetota; class Phycisphaerae; order Phycisphaerales; family SM1A02; genus F1-60-MAGs104. Next base: position 13,986 of record CAJCCX010000185.1, on the reverse strand, counting down.
GGCGGTCAACAATCGCAAAGCGGTCGGTAGATTTGGCGTGACGAGAAGTGCAGAAAGTTGTTTGAGCGCATCGATGCCGTGTCCGTCGTTCATAAGAGATTCAGCAGCCAATATTTTTGTCAGTACGGTCAGCATCGGATCACCCACCAACATCACGCGTGTAGCTCCAAATCGTGCGATATCTGATTGAATTGCGACGGATGCCGCTGCGACTTCTGCCAGGTCTGCTTCGGGTCTCAACCTCGGTGGAATTTGAGTGCGAAGCTGGGTGATTGTCTTCAGCAGCAAAGCAGCTTTCGCTTGGCGATCGCGCTGTTGCTCTGCAGATAGCGTTGATCGATCAATCGCAAGTCGAAACGCTTTCACCGCTGCTGCAAGCATCGGACGTCGACCATCTGCATCATCTTCCAATCGCTGGGCAAGCAGAGACCCTGCAGGAATTGAAGTTTTCGCAATGGTTTGTTCAGCTGTCGATGCGGAATCAAGATGTTGTTCGATGCGGTCCAGCGATGCACTTGCTCGTGGCAAGATCTCTGCCACCGGCGCTCCAGCGATTGCTTCAACGCCGCCGTCGATTCCAAGAAAGCCAAGAACAAATTCATCTTCCGCTGCATCAGTGAACCAAAGAATCGAGCGCGGGTCATTGGCATAGGCTTTGATAAGTGATTTGCGTGTCTTTCGCAGTTGATCAAATGCGATCACTCGATCTGGCAAGAGAGTTGATGGACTTGTCAGAATCAATCGCGAAAGTGCCATGGATCGAAGCCGAGTCGTTGTTCGATCCGCTGCGGCAGTTGAAGGCTCTGTGAGCTCGAGGTCCTCGAGTGCGTGGGCAAGACCCAAGTCACTGATGCCACGCAGAAAATCTTCTTCCAAGATTTGCGCACGCGTTGGGTCGGGAGCTTCTTGCGCAAGTGCATTTTGCGCTGTGAAGCCAGAGATCAACAGCGCGCAGAGCAAAATGTTGTTGCGCAGATTCTTCATGGCTGGAGCGATTTGGTTTGCCGCGTGTGAGTGTTCACCGTTTGGACTCCGCAAATCCGATGTTTGCATATCCCGCGCGGACAGCTGCGTTGAATCCATCCACTGCGTCTTGCCACTGCGAACCAGCAGCGGGAACAACCAGAATGGGATGCGACGATTCAAAGAGGCCGTCTGCAACGCCAGGTCGACGACGCAATTGCCCCATCGCTATGGCGAGGGCGTCAAAGTTTTCTGCGGTTTGCCGCACGCCATCGGCGCGAAGCTCGATAGAGCAACGATCGCCATCGCGAATTCCCAGGATGATTTGTAATGGAGCATCTTGCAGTGCGAGCGGGTCCGCCGTTGTCCCGCGAGATGGAAGATCGAGGCGATAGACCTTTTCGTTGCGCTCGAATCGAACCGTACAGACAAAGAAAACAAGCAACAGAAAGACGACATCGATCATTGGAGTCATCGCCAGTTGAAATTTGAATCCTTGGGCTGCGCGGTTTCTATTCATGTTTCGCCTTCTGTTCATGAATCGCCGATTGTTGTTCAAGCGCGCAAACTCGAATCGTCACGCCCTGCGCTCCTGCTTGAGATGCCGCTTGCGCAATGGCGCGCAGTGCGGGTTCGACCTTGTCATATCGCAGCGAGCGATCCGCGCGAATATCCACGGGCAATGTTGGATCGCGACGAATGCGCTGCGCAATCGCATCGGCCAAAGCACGACGACCCGAATCGTCGTCAGAAAATTTCTTCGCCCCAAGTGAAAGAATCGTTTGATCGCCGTTGGCAATAACATTCACTGCCAATCGAGGTCGAGATCCTGCCGAAGTCGTGGCAGCATGACGAGGTTCTGGAAGTGACACAGGAGGCAATTGCTCGCCGCCCATTCGAGCGACCAAGATAAAAAAGACGATCAGTAAGAACGCCAAATCAATCAGTGGCGTCATATTCGCGTCGATTCGAGCAGGTCCTCGTGCATGCAACAGACTCACGAATGCGATCCTCTTTCTGATGTGTGTGATGCGGCTTGAGCCGTACCGCGCAATGTGATTTCCAAAGCTTCCGCCATGAGCGCGTCGATCCAATTGCGAACCATCGCATATGCCAACAATGCGGGAATCGCCACGATGAGTCCCCAAAATGTTGTGACAAGCGCTGTGCCGATACCGCCAGCAAGAAGAGCTGGATCCGCTTGACCGCCGGATGCGGAGACAGTTTGAAACGCAACAATCATTCCATAGACAGTGCCGAACAGTCCGATCATCGGGCTGATTTGCGCAAGCACATTCAGACTTTCAATTGAACGGAAGCGTCGCGCGGCACACTCTTCTGCAGTTTGTTCAGCCGCATCGACAGCGCCGGATCGACCCAGAGGAAGCGTGTCAATTGCGGCCTTCGCCATGCGTGCGAAGTCGCTGCCATCGGCGGCAACAACCGAGCGTGCCTCGTTCGTCGAGCCGGTGGAACTTGCGCGCAGAAATGCGTCAGCGGTTGCTGCAGGCATGATGATCTTGCGACGATGAGAAATCAGCGCAGCGGCAATCAAACCGATACTGATCATGCTCATCGCGATGAGCAACCAAATGATCAGACTTCCAAGCCACTCGATTTGTGTCGATCCATCTGGAAGTGTGCTGGAAGAAACAAAAAAGATGCTTGCAGCGTCAAGAGTTGATGAAAATTCGGTTGGTGTGTTCATATGTTTTAATTCTTCTTGATAAAGATTTCTTATGGATTCTGAATGGAGTTTGTTGGCGAATTTTTTGATGCTCGAATGACCGTTTCTGCACGCGCGGCGGTGGTTTCTAGGCCGAATGATTGCGCTCCACGCAGTGCAGCACCAGCAAGTCGAACGGCAGTGCGTGGATCACGGTCGTTGAGCAGACTGATTTCCGCAGCGCTCACAAGCGCAACAGGAGATGAGCGGTGGAGGGGTTCAGTGATGCCAATGCGTAAGAATGCGATTCGAGCAGATGGAATATCGCCAGCCTTCAGCAGTGCGATCGCTTGATCGAGTCGATGCGTGGTTTCATCAGCAGGTTCCGTCGAAGTTGCTTCATCGCTTGCACGAAGATCTGCCATACGCCGAACGAATCGATATGCACTTGGTCCACCATGTTCTCGAGCGATCGCTTCGAGAGCGCCAAGAGGCTCTGCCTCCATCAGATGGATGCATGCAATTTGCGCCTTTCGCCGCCCAGTTTGCGCATCTTTTGGATTGAGCGCGTCAAGATCCGCTAAGAGCGACTCGCGATCAGTCGGTTGATCTGCAGCGCCTGTCAAGCCAGCACTGACAATCACAATTGTGTCGGGACGCAGCGCAATTGCGACGCGCAGTGCTTTGCGGACATCACTATTTCTGCCAGGAGTGATTTGATCCAACAACCAACTCTTGAGCGTTTCGATTCCTTGCTGGCCAATAGTTGGTCCGGCTCTTCTCATCTGTAGATCTTGAGCAAGAAACGCTTCGCCTCCTTGGAAAGCGACGACCGCAAATTGTTGCTCTTCGCTCAATCGTGTAATCGAGTTGATCACTTCTTGAACGGCGGTTGGATATGCACCAATCATCGATCCCGATGCGTCAAGTAGATAGACGATGCGGTTGGCAGAAGTTTGGCGAAGGCCTGAGACAGTGACGATGCTTCGTGGGCTTGCCATTGGCCGCAAGGTCCGCTCGAGGGCGCCGATAAGAGAGTCGCGATTTTGTTCAGTAAATACGAGTATTTCACGAGAGGCATTATGCGCCGCAGTCATCGCAATCGCCGTGTTGGCGTCATTTTCGCGGACTGGAATCGCCGCGGTGATTGGAGCAGATTGCACCATCGGTGGTGAATCACTTGGTGCGGCTTCAAACGAAAATGTCGCACCGTCTGCGAGTGCAGGATCGGATTGTTCTCGCCAATCACGCATAACGAAGACGCCAACTGTCATGAGGAGCAAAACAAGACATCCGTGGACGACGGCAGAAAGAATCCACGGAATCAACCGCCGTGCACGCATGACTTAAATCGGCTCTTTTCGTGGATTTTTATCGCCGCCTGCAGCTCCACCCTTGGACTTCTTTGGTGCTGCTCCCATCATCCCGTCGACGCTGAAAAAACCAGGGCCGACTAGCACGATGTTGAGTGCAAGGAGAAAGAGCGAGACTTGCGCGATGGCTTGCAAGCGGCTTGTTTCGGGAATTGTCCACCATCCGCTTTCAGCAACTGCTCCCCAACTTGTCATCCAAAATGCGCCAGCCATAACTGTTGCAATGCAGAATGCGGAGATACGAGTGAATGCTCCTGTCAAAAGCAGAATTGATCCACCGAGTTCTGCCAACCCAACCAACCAGCCGGCGATTGCGGGATATGGAAAGCCTGCATGATCTGCGGTCAATGCAACTTTATAAAGACCTCTTGCAGATCGCGGCGGTGTCTTTGCAGTTGATTGCGAATTTGTCGTTTGCGCTGCTCCAGGAGACTTGGATCCAAATCCGGTTGATTGAATTCGCTGCAAATCCAATCCTTCTGCTGAAACTCCTATAGATAGAAGTTGATCCGCTTCGACGACCGAGAATTCGGTCGTGTTCATAATTTTATGCCACCCGGCAGGAAGGAAGATGGCGCAGAGCACCAATCTGATAAGCAACGGGAGGAACTTCACTGCGCATGTGTTGCTGAATGCCATTGGGTATCATCGTATGAAGTTGTGCAAATGCGGGCGTGGCGGAATTGGCAGACGCGCTGGATTTAGGTTCCAGTGGGGAAACCCGTGCAGGTTCGATTCCTGTCGCCCGTATTGTTCGCCGATACTCTTGGCCATATGAGTAAATGGTCGCCCGATTCTTGGCGTTCTCGAAGTGCAGGTCAGCAAGCAATGTGGCCGGATGCGTTCGAGGCTCAGCGCGTGATCGCAGAGATCAAAGAATTGCCGCCGCTTGTCACGAGTGGCGAAGTTGCTGCTCTGAAGTCTCAATTGGCTGAAGCTGCTCGAGGCGAACGATTCGTTTTGCATGGTGGCGATTGTGCAGAGAGCTTTGCGGATTGCCGATCGTCGGCGATCACGAATCAATTGAAGATTCTATTGCAAATGAGTTTGGTGTTGACACATGCATCACGAAAGAGAGTTGTTCGTATCGGTCGCTTTGCAGGTCAATACGCAAAGCCGCGATCGGCTGATCAAGAAGTACGTGGCGGTGTTTCGCTGCCGTCTTTTCGTGGAGATAATGTCAATTGTCCAGAATTCACTCTTGCTGCACGCACGCCAAATCCGCAGTTGTTGCTGCGTGGATATGAACGATCTGCGCTGACACTCAATTTTATTCGCGCGCTTGTTGATGGTGGATTCGCAGATTTGCATCATCCAGAACAGTGGAACTTGGACTGGGTTGTCCATTCTCCTCTTGCAGGCGAATACAAACGAATGGTCGAAGCAATCGGCGAAGGGCTTCGATTTATGGAAACGCTTGCTGGAGTACGCGTCCATCAAATGCAGCGTGTGGACTTTTTCACAAGTCACGAGTGTCTCTTGCTTGATCTTGAAGAGGCGCAGACCAGAACTGTTCCTCGACGCGAAGGATGGTGGAATCTTTCAACGCACTTTCCATGGCTCGGTGCGCGCACTGGGCAAATTGATGGAGCGCATGTTGAGTATCTCAAAGGGATTGAAAATCCCATCGGAATCAAAGTCAGCGGCGAGCGCTCGCCTCGCGAATTGGTCGAACTCTGTGAACGATTGAATCCACGGCGTGAGGAGGGGCGGATCACTCTCATTCACAGATTCGGCGCGCGTCATATTGCCGAGTTGCTACCCAAGTTCATCGATGCAATTGTCACGGCGAAGATTCCTGCGCTGTGGGTTTGCGATCCAATGCACGGCAATACGGACACTGTGATGGTGCAACCGAGTTCTGGGCCGCCATTACCAGTGAAGACGCGCAAGTTTGGGCACATTCTTGCGGAATTGGAGCAGGCTTTCGAAGTGCATGCGATGAAAGGATCAATTCTCGGCGGCGTTCACTTCGAATTGACTGGAGAAAACGTGACGGAGTGCACCGGCGGAGCAAGAGGATTAGTCGATTCCGATTTATCGCGCGCGTATCAAACAACGCTTGATCCAAGATTAAATTATGAGCAGGCTCTGGAAATGGCGCTCTTAGTTGCTCGGCGCATGTGACCAACATTCATCCGAGCGAGTTTTCGATATTCTCATCCCTTCAAATGTCAAAGCCAATGCGACGCATCGTGATTACTGGAGTCGGTCCCATGTCGGGATTCGGCATTGGTATGGATCCGCTTTGGGCGGGACTGTGCAGCGGCGCATCTGCGATTCGTCCGATCACTGCATTCGATCCATCTGGTTTTATGACGACTGTCGCTGCGACGATTCTGCCAGAGCAGCTTGATATTCGAAGTGTCGTTCCGAAAAATTATCGCAAGGCGACAAAGGTGATGGCTCGTGATATCGAGATTGCCGTCGCCGCTGCTGCTGCCGCTGTGACTTCTGCAGGTTTGACAACGCGCGGAACTGCTGAAGGTGTTGCTCCGACGATTGCCCCTGAGCGAGTTGGTTGTCATATCGGAGCGGGACTTATTCCTGCAGATTCCGACGAACTCGCAAGCGCGATGTTGAACTGCCGAGATGCTGATGGTGGATTCGATCCAGGCGAGTGGGGCAGAACGGGGATGAATAATCTCACGCCGCTGTGGCTGCTGAAGTATCTGCCAAACATGCTGGCATGTCACGTCACGATCATTCACGATTGCCAAGGACCTTCCAACACGCTGACATGCGGGGAATCTTCTGGAGCACTTTCGATTGGCGAGTCCATGCGTGTCATACGACGCGGTGATGCTGATGCGTGCCTTTCTGGTGGTGGAGAAAGCAAAGTCAGTTATATGGGCTTGATTCGCCAAACATTTGCAAATCGTTTGGCAGCAGTCCCTGTTGGCGCGGATGGCATCGCAGCAGTTCGTCCATTTGATCCGCGTGCAACTGGAACTGTGCTTGGCGAAGGTGGTGCGATCTTGATTACAGAAGGATTTGATAGCGCACAAAGTCGTGGCGTGAAGGTATTCGCAGAACTCGCAGGATTTGCCGCGAGTCAATGCTCTTGCATCGATACTGTTGGGGTGGATCTTTCGGATGCTGCTCCAGACATTGCCGCGGCAATCGAAAATGCCCTTGAAAATGCGAAAATGAACGCAAGTGAGATCGACGCAATCATTCCATTCGGCAGCGGGATTCTCAATGTTGACGCTGCCGAAGCAAAGGCTCTGCGATTGGTCTTTGGTGATCGTTTGCCGAAGATTCCATTGATCACGCTTGCTCCGCAGATCGGAATCTGTGGCGCGGGTTCGAGTGCGCTTGCCGCAGCCGTCGCAGCGCAGTGCATTCACGAACAAAAACTTCCTGCACGACTTACAACTTCTGGATCCGCTGCACTTGGTGTCGATGCTGATGCGCGGCCATCCTGCAGTGCGAATATCCGAAGCGTGCTTGTCACATCAACGGGCATGGGCGGTCAGAGTGCAGCGATCATTCTTCGGAGACCAGTATGAGCGCACGAAGCGATCGATCTCCCAGCGAACGAGTTGTCGTCAGTGGAATGGGCTGGGTCACGCCGCTCGGTCACGATCTTGAAACTGTTTGGTCTGCATTGATGCGTGGGGCTTCTGGCATGGCGCCGATCACTCGCTTTGATGCGCGCACATTTCCAACTTCATTTGCTGCCGAAGTGAAAAACTTTGATGTGAATCCACTCTTGAAAAATCCTGCGCTTCATGCAAGTGCAGGAATCAATTCACAGTTCGCTCTTGGCGCTGCTGCGCAAGCGTGGCGTCAGGCGGGTCTGGATGTCAAGCCCGCGCGCAACATGCGGCGCGTTGGCATGTATCTCGGCGCAGGCGAGGGCGTGATCGATACTCCAAATTATCTTGCTGCGAATTTGAAAGCGTGGGATGCGCAAACGGGGAAGACTGATGGAGCGAAGTGGGCGGAAATCGGACTTCGAATTTTGAATGCCGCTGGAGAAATTGAACAAGAGCCGAATATGCCTCTTGCGCACATCGCTCGAGAATTTGGCGCGCGCGGTCCTGCGTACAACTGTTTGACGGCTTGCGCTGCAAGCACGCAGGCAATTGGCGAAGCTGCGAGCATTCTGAGACTCGGCGAGGCTGATGTGATGATTGCAGGTGGTGCTCACACCATGATTCATGTTCTTGGCGTGACAGGATTCAATCGTCTGACTGCTCTCAGTACCAGCACAGATGATCCATCCAAGGCGAGCCGTCCTTTCGATCTCACGCGCGGTGGATTTGTGATGGGTGAAGGCGCAGGCATGGTCATTCTTGAAACGCTCGAGCATGCACGTGCGCGTGGCGTCATGCCGCTTGCGGAATTGATTGGGTTTGGTTCGAGCGCAGATTCGTATCGCATCACGGATATTGAACCGACTGGTCGCGGCGCGGCAGCAGCGATGTTGCAAGCTCTTTCGCAAGCGGGAATTGATCCGCGTGCGCGCGGTGCAGATGGTCGGCCATTGGTGGATTACATCTCTGCACATGGGACTGGAACGAAAGAAAACGATTCGATCGAAACGCTTGCCGTGAAGCGAGTCTTCGGCGATATCGCTCGGGATGTCCCGATGAGCTCAGTCAAGAGCATGTTGGGTCATTTGATTGCCGCTGCAGGTGCAGTCGAATTCATCACATGCGTGATGGCGATTCACCGTGGAATGCTGCCGCCAACAATCAATTACTCCAATCCCGATCCAGAATGCGATTTGGATTATGTTGCCAATACGCCACGCGCCGCTCGAGTGCGAACGTGCCTATCCAACTCGTTTGGCTTCGGTGGTCAGAACGACACCCTGTGTGTCACGGCATTCGATGAGTGAGCAGTTGAGTGAGCAGGTGAGAGCTATCAACCGTTCGAGTCGAACCGCTTTATGGATCGTTGCATCGCTGGCAATTCTCTCTGCTGTCGGATGGGGGCTTTCGGCGAGTGCTCCGTTCACATGGCTCGATCCCAACACGCTCGCAGCAGATCCTGAAAGTGATCGGCGTGGACGCGAGTTGGAACAGAATCTCGCATCTGCAATCGCGCGCGTTCGACCTGTTGGAGAACCGTGGGCAATTCGCATTCAAGACATCGATATCAATTCGTGGATCGCACGTCGACTTCCGCAGTGGACCGAGCATGACCCAACTTTTGCGTGGCCGATCGAAGGGGCGAAGGCTCAAGTTCACTTTGATGAGCAGTTGGCGACGATCAGCATCGCATTGAAGGATCGAATTTGGAGTGGTTCGTTTACGGCACAGGTTGAGGCCGAGCAAATCAGACTTGTGCCGGGATGGGGGGCGATTGGCTTGCTCCCAGTTCCTGCGGGGGCGCAATTTGCGACGGATTTGTTGGAAGGGGATGGGGCAAATACGCTGGTTCTGCAGAAAATTTTCAAGTTGGGCGATGGTCGGCAAGTCGAAATTCGACGGATCGATCTGGTTCCCGGCGCACTCGAAATCGAATTCGTCACGCGTTGACTGTCTTGTTCGCCTTTTCTTTCTTTACATTCTCTCGCTAGGATGTCACCCCGCGCACAGTGCGTTTTTTCCAATGCCAAAACTGACTATCAACGGCGTTCTTCTTGATTTCGAAAAGGGTCAATCGATCATCGATGTTGCATTGAAGAACGAGATCGAGATTCCGCATTATTGCTATCACCCAGGATTGTCGGTGCCAGCCAACTGCCGAATATGCCTCGCAGAAATCTGGCAGCCAAATGCGAAGACAGGTCAGCTTGAGGCGATTCCAAAGTTGATGCCGACATGTCATACGCCAGCTGGCGAAGGCATGATCGTTTATACTGATAGCCCCAAGGCGATCACCAATCAGAAGGCCGTCATGGAGTATTTGTTGATCAACCATCCAGTTGATTGCGCGGTCTGCGATCAGGCTGGTGAATGCCATCTTCAGGATTACTCATATCAATATGGTCGAAGTCAATCTCGCTTTGAAGAAGACAAGATCAAGAATCCCAAGAAGGATGTTGGCGAACACGTCCTTCTGTACAGCGATCGATGCATCATGTGCACGCGCTGCGTGCGATTCACCAAGGAAGTCACTCAGACTCACGAGTTGATGGTCGAGGGTCGTGGCGGAACCGAAATGATCGACGTTTTCCCTGGAATACCGCTGAATAATGAACTTTCAGGAAATGTGGTCGACCTCTGCCCAGTTGGCGCTCTCTTGGACAAAGATTTCCTCTTTCAACAGCGCGTCTGGTTCCTGAAGAAGACGCCTTCGATTGATGGCATCACCGCAAGTGGTGACAACATTTCTATCGAACACAATGAAGGTGTGGTCTATCGCTTGAAGCCGCGAGAAAATCTTGAGGTGAATCAATGGTGGATCACGGATGAAGTTCGTTATGGTTGGAAATTTGTTCATAGCGAAAAACGCTTGACGATGCCCTCTGTTCGCGGCATCGCAGAATTTGATCGCGCAGATCCTGAAGCAGCATGGAACGCCGCGATGGATCGGGCAGTTGAAGTCTTGCAAGCTGGCGCACGAAATGGCCGGATCGCATTGTTGGTCAGCCCAATGCTCTCCTGCGAAGATGCGTACTTGCTCGGACGAACTGTGCTTGCCATCGATCCATCTGCAGTGCTTGGTGTTGGTCCAGTTCCAAAGTCTGGAGAGGATCGCACTCTTGCTGGTGGATATACGATTCACTCGGAAAAAGCGCCAAATGCTCGGGGAGTTCGGCGCGTTCTTGCTGCGCTCGCTGCTGCCGAACCTGCGCGACGCATTGCTGCTGGAAGTCCGACTGTGTGTGACGCCACTGAATTTCTTGCAGCATTGACAACTGCTGGCGCTGGAGTTGCGTTGATCACTGGAAATTATCCAAGTGAGTGGTCCACAGAGCCATTTGTTCGCGCTCTTTCGACGCGACGTTTCGTCTTGCTGGACACTCTGGAAAATCGGCTGACAGCAGTTGCGGAAAGTTTCTTGCCCGTTGCCACATGGATTGAAAAAGCAGGATGCTTCGAGAACGCAAAGGGTCGTTTGCAATCATTTGAGCGAGCCATTCAGCCAATCGATTTTGCAAAGTGCGAAGGTCAGATTGCGCTCGATCTCGCAATGCGTCTTTCGGGTGGAAAGACAACCGTCTATGACGCGGATCAGGTTCGAAGTCAAATGGCTTTGGTTCCAGGGTTGGCGATGTTTTGTGATCAGGTTCATCATCCGCCAGCTTCGCTTTCACGCGAGAGCGATATGGTGACCATCGACCTGTGATTGCAGGGTTTTTTCTCCAAAGTCATCGACTGAAAAAGATCGCTTATGCCAATTCATAAAGTCAAGACCGCAGTTCGCTCAGCGAGCGAAGTGTGGTCGCTTGCATGGCCGACGGTCATCACGATGACCAGTTACACGCTGATGCAATTCGTGGACAGCATCATGGTCGCGCAACTTGGACCGCTTGAACTTGCAGCGCAAGGCAACGGTGGCGTCTGGTCGTGGACGATCATCGCATTCCTTGTTGGCGCAATCAGTCTCGTCAACACATTTGTTTCGCAGAGTGTTGGCGCAGGAGAACCCACTCGAGCGGCGCGATATGCCTGGTCGGGCATTTGGCTTGCGATGCTGTCGTGGATTGTCATTCTTCTGCCGGCGGGATTTCTGTTGATTCCTATTGGTTTCTCGTGGATGCATCATGAGCCTCGGCTTGAATTGCTCGAGACTCAATATGCGCAGTTGATGATGGCGGGTGGTTGCTTCACTCTCGTTGGCAAAGCGATGAGCAATTATTTCTTTGGTATTGCTCGGCCAAAGATTGTGACGCTTGCTGCGATCCTTGGAAATGTCGTCAACATCGTGATGAATTATGCGTTGATTTACGGCGATGTTGGCTTGCCGCAATTTGGATTGCCGCCACTTGGAATTCCAGGCGTGCCGTGGTTTGCACCGATGGGTGTCGCCGGCGCGGGTATCGCAACGGTGATGGGTGTTGCTGTGGAATGTCTTCTGCCTCTAGCGATTTTTCTTGGCCCAAAAATGGCGCGCGAATTTCATACGCGTACTTCATGGAAGCCCGATTGGGGTGCGATTCGCGATTTAGTGCGCGTCGGATGGCCAGCAAGTGTTCAGTTTGGAAATGAAATGTTTTGCTGGTCGGTTTTTATGACAATTTTGGTCGGGGAATTTGGCACGGATCATTTGGCCGCGGGATGGATCGTGCTGCGATACATGCATCTCTCATTCATGCCTGCAGTTGGATTCAGCATTGCAACCACAACACTCGTTGGTCGATCAATCGGCGCAAATAAACCGGAACTCGCCGAGCGATATGCACGGACCGCGCTTTGGATGAGCGTGCTCTATATGGCAACGTGGGGAATATTGATGATGATCTTCCGCGAACCGATGGTCCGACTCTTCACAACTTCTGCAGCAGATAACGGCGCAGCTGCGCAGCATGTAGTGGAGCTTGGAAGTCGCATCATGATTTGCGCTGCGATCTTTCAAGCATTCGATGCGGTTGGAATTGTCTACACAGGAGCGCTTCGCGGAGCGGGCGATACTTTCTGGCCGGGCGTGATCACGGTCACGCTGAGCTGGTCTTTGATCGTGGGCGTCGGAGCGTGGATCGCGCACGCATATCCGCAGTTAGGTTCACTCGGACCGTGGATTGGATCGACGGTTTACATCATTGTTCTTGGCGCAGCGATGACATGGCGGTTCGAGCGGGGGCCATGGCGGACCCATCGACTCGTTTTGCATGCTTCTAAAAGGTGATTCGATCGATTTGGGAAACAAAGACGGTTGGATGTATACTTCTCGACCCCACCAGAAAATGCTCGGCGCAGATTTTGGTTTTCGTACGTGTTTTCTAGCACAGAGTTTTCACAAGTTCTATCCCAACGAGGTTTTATACGAATGAGTAACGCAACGTTCAAGCATGTCAATCCAGCGAATCCAGCAGCAGCCAAGCCACACGTCGAACTCGCAGTTCGTCACGCGAATGAAGGTCGTCGCGAAGAAGCGGTTGCGTCATATCGAACGGCTCTCGAGTCCGATCGCTCGGTCGCCACTCTTTTCGCATTCGCAAAGTTGCTTGATCGAATGGGGCATGATGAAGAGGCAATCGATTTGTACGAAGAGATTTGCTATCTCCCAACGCCACCAGTCAATGCAATGATCAATCTTGCTGTGCTGTATGAGGACATGGGAGAACTCGTACGGGCAGAGCGATGCCTGCGCCGCGTGCTGAGTCTGTATCCAAATAATGGTCATGCGCGGATGTATGTGAAAGATGTTTGCGCTGTCAAGACGATGTCGTATGACGCGAATGCTGAACAGCAAGCTGCGCGGCGTAACGCAATCCTCGATACGCCGATCACAGACTTCGAGCTTTCTGCTCGCGCACGCAACTGCCTGAAGAAGGTGGAAATCCGCACACTTGGAGATCTCTTGCGTGTCACTGAAGCAGAGTTGATGGCATTCAAGAACTTTGGCGAAACCAGTATCAACGAGATCAAGGCGATGCTCAATTCTCGCGGACTGCGCCTAGGTCAAGGTCTTGAAGGTGGATTCGAAGAGTCCTATCGCCGCGAATATCTCGATCAATTGCGCACGCAAGTTGCTCCTGAGTTGTTGGAGCAACCAATCAGCGCACTCGAATTGACGATCCGCGCGAAGAAGGCTGTTCAGTTGCTCGAAGTGCGAACGCTTGGCGAACTTGCATGTCGCACTGAGGCAGAATTGATGGGCATGAAGAACTTCGGTTCGACAAGCCTCGACGAAATCAAGGCTCAGCTCGCAACGCACGGACTTTCGCTTCGCGTGATGGAGTGAGCGCGACTCGAACTTGTTTCTCAACCTTGATTATCAAAAGGCAATTCATTCAAACCCCTGCAAATTGCAGGGGTTTTTCTTTGGGTTGATTTGTGGGCGTTGGGATGTTCAAGCATGGCCGAACAGAAAGAACGGCATGCAATCAGAGTCCTGATTTTTCCGATGGCACTTCTTCAG
>CAJCCX010000184.1 GCA_903961015.1 uncultured bacterium | reverse complement strand
CGCGTACAGATATTGCCCCACCAACCATGGCATCGCGCAACCTCGATAGACACTGCCGCCTGTGATCGAAAGTCCAACCGTATGCGTGTATTCATAAATTGGCGCAGTCACCGACGGTGATGGACAAGCGCAATTTGCGTTGGATGTGCAGACCGTTCCTTCAACACAGTTCCAGCCGTAATTTTTTGTTGCGTCAGTCAGTGGATCGAAGACATCAATTTCTTCGCGCACAGTTCCGCCAACATCGCCAATCCAAATCTTTCCCGTCGCGCGATCGAATGAACATCGAAATGGATTGCGCATGCCGCGCGCGAAAATCGCGTCGTCGGTTGCAACTCCGCCAACATACGGATTTCCCAATGGAATGTGATAATTCGCTTCAGCGTCTGCAGGAAAGTCGTCGCTGTTGACGTCGATGCGCAGAATCTTTCCCCACAAATACGAAAGGCTTTGACTGCGCGTTCCACCTTGCGGATCACCGGTGTAACCACCATCGCCCATCGGTAGATAGAGCAAGCCATCGGGACCAAACATTGGCGAACCACCAAGGTGATATCCCTGCGTTGATGGCGATGCGAGTTTGAAAATCACGCGGCGGCTGGCTGAGTCGGCGATATCTGGATTTGTCGTGCTGCGTGTGTATTCCGCAAGCCACACGATGATCGATGCGGTCACGCCAGTCGTGTGATAAAGATAAAAGCGACCGTTGGTCGCATAGTCAGGATGGAATGCGATTCCCATCAGCCCGCTATAAGTCTGTTCTGGAATGACTGTGTCGATATTGAGAAACGCAGTTGTCTGCAGCACGCCATTCTTGATGAGCTTCACGATTCCGCGTTGCTCGATCACATACAGCCGCGTTTCATCGCCGTTGGCGAAGGCAACTTGCATTGGCTTGGTCAGGCCAGTTGCAACGCTGACAGTTGTCAGAGTCTGCGCGCGTGCAGAGAGAGTCCACGCAAGCGCCAAGATGAGAGCAATAATCGCGCGTGGGTTCACTGTGACAATTATGTCGCCAATTTGGGCTGCGTCCAACACCAATCACGAACAATTTGAGATTGATGGGGTCTTGCGGGCAGAAAGCGACACGGCATTTGCGGACCCCCTGTTTATAGCCTGTTTACGGGCAAAAATGATCCAAAAATGAGCGATTTTTGCCCGTAGCCGAAAGGAAAAGACGATTTCTGCCCTCCGCGGCGAAGGCCGCGGACTAGATCAAGCGCGGCGAAGACTGCGGACTCGTCCCAGAGAAAATGGAAAATAGAAGCAGGCTCCGCTTGGCGGAGCCTGCAAGGGTAAATGGAATTACGGAGTCCTCACGACACGGAACCCGTAGTAGTAGTAGGTGCTGTCGGGCGAGGTGCTGTAGCGCCCCGACGCGCGGCAGTAGTAGGAGTTTTCGTTCCAAGTGCCGCCGCGCAACACACGAGAGGAACCAGTCGCAGGTCCTATGGGGTTTGTTTGCGCTTCGCTTGAATAACCGCCATCCAAATCTTGGCACCACTCCCAAACATTACCTGACATGTCGTGAAGGCCTAATGCGTTGGCAAACTTGCCGCCGACCGGCTTCGTGCCATAGGTAGAAGATCCTGGATCACCATTGTTTCCTGAATTCCACGCAATGTTGCCAAGAAGTGTGTCGTCGTTCGTTCCATTTGCATATCCAGGAAAACTATGGAACGCTGTTGTTGTTCCGGCGCGATATGCATATTCCCATTCTGCTTCAGTGGGTAAGCGCAAACCTGTTACAGACATAAACGATGGCGGAGTTTGATTCGTTCCGGCAATCATGTTCCAAGAGGCTCGTTCGACAGAACGCGATGGGCTATTAGTTTGGCCTTGAAAATAACTCGGATTGCTCCCTATCACAGCCGTCCACTGCGCCTGCGTCACTTCATAACGACCCATATAAAACGCACTCAATGTCACTTGATGCAAGGGGGTTTCATGGGAATTGCAATTAGGATACGTAGTCGACGTACTGCACCCCATCGTGAATATCCCCGCTGGCACCAACAACATCTCGATGTTGCTCGCGTTGTCGCGAACGCGCCAAGCAAGACCACTTGCAACAATCGCGGCGCGAAGATTCGCGTCAGTCACAATCGATGCATTGGGCGCAGCTTCTACAAGCGTTGCCCAAGTCGGAACAACAATGCACGAACCCCATTGTGCAAGAAGTTGAGTAAGATCTGGCCCGTCGACAGCGCCACTGCCATCAATGTCGGCACTACCGTTCGTACCCCACTGACTTAAAAGTTGACCAATGTCTGCACCGTCAACCTTGTGATCGTTGTTCAAGTCAGCAGTGCACTGACCTTGCGCTGTGGATGTTGAAAAGCCGAAAGTTATAGCGACAGCGGCGACGAGCGAAAAAACAATATTTGAGAGTTTCATATTTGGAGTCCAAACAAACGGCATAAATGACTTGACTGCAATGACTATAACTTCAAAAACCGAAAAGTCCAAGGAAGGTTGGTCGAAGTTGAAAACCTTTACACCCCCCTTCGCTTGCGGTCAAAAATCGACTGCCCGAGGGCGATTATTGCTCACAGCAAATAGGTAAAGACGATTTCTGCCCTCCGCGGCGAAGGCCGCGGAATATGTCCACGAGTCGTTTTTTGATTTCAAAAAATTTCCACAGCCAGTGGGTGAAACAGCCCTGCAGCCAACAGCCTTCGTAGCCACCAAACCATGGCGGACGCCAAGGTTTGGGGAAGTAAAAAGGAACACTCATCCGCGGCGAAGGCCGCGGACTATTCCCAGAGAAAATGGAAAAGAAAAAAGAGAAAAGGGAATTACGGAGCCCTGACGGCACGGAACCCGACAACGCTGCCGGCGCCGTCCGGGACGGGGTAGCCGGAGTTGCGCTGCGAGCCACGGCAACGGTTTGGGCCGTCGCCCCAGAAGCCGCCGCGCATCAGACGACCCGTGCCCGTCTCGGGTCCTGTGGGGTTGGTCACGCTTCCTGATGAATAAGGCCCATACCAATCCTGGCACCACTCAAAAACATTGCCTGCCATGTCGTGCAGG
>CAJCCX010000183.1 GCA_903961015.1 uncultured bacterium | reverse complement strand
ACATCGTCGCAAAGCCAGGGCTTGTTGCGAATCGATTGAGCAGCATTCGATATGCGGCAAAGCTGATTGTCTCGCGGCGTGCGGCTTCGATATCTACTGCCGTGTGATGTTCACTGAAGATCCAAGGATTTGCTTGTGAGTCATATGTCGCCCAACCATTCCACATGGCCACGCTGATGTGGCAGAGGTTTCGAGCGTGGACAGTGGGGCGTGCGAAATCCAATCGAATTGATTGCAAGAGAATTTCATTCCATTGGCGCGCGACAGATTGATCTTGGGCCGTTGCAGCATGAGTCACAGAAAGAGTGATCAAGATGGCGCTGAGCAGTCGCAGGAAGGAAATTTTCAAGTGCAATCGAGAACGCATTTTGAACTTACTTTTCAACCTCCACTTCTCAACATAACGCCAATTTGGGGTTTCGCCAAAATCGAGGAACTTTTTGCTGAATTATTTAGATTTGTCGATTGGGGATGTCGCCGTGAACCCGTTTGGACCTTGCTTGCACCCCCAAATTCGACTTATGGGCTCTATATAGACTGACCAAATCATGGATCAAAGACCCCACACTTCTGGAACTGTCACGCTTGGACTTCTTCAACACGCAAGCCCTGTTGGCGCATCGAAAGCTGAAATGCTTGAACGAGTTGCCGTCCTTGCGCGCGAGGCTGCCGCTAAAGGTGCGCAAGTCATCGCGACTCAAGAACTTTTTGTCTCGCATTATTTTTGCCAGCAGGAAGACCCCGCGCTGATGGATCTTGCTGAGGCCATTCCAGATGGAGCGACCTGCACATTCATGCGTTCACTTGCGCGAGAATTGAAAGTCGAGATCACAGCGAGCTTGTACGAGCGGCGATCGGCGGGTGTCTATCACAACACGAGCGTGTACATCTCTGCGGCGGGAGATGTGATGGGGCGTTATCGCAAGATGCATATTCCAGATGATCCTCGCTTCAGCGAAAAGTTTTATTTCACGCCTGGAGATTTGGATTGGCAAGTTGTGCAGGGAGTTCACGCAAAGGCTGGAATGTTGGTCTGCTGGGATCAGTGGTATCCCGAAGCTGCGCGACTGACTGCACTCAAGGGCGCAGAGATTCTTTTCTATCCAACTGCAATCGGTTGGTATCACGGCGAAACTGAAACGGATATGCGCAATCAGCGAGAGGCGTGGATCACTATGCACCGTGCTCATGCAATTGCAAATGGTGTCTATGTCGCTGCGATCAATCGCATCGGAGACGAGAAAGACCTGAAATTCTGGGGAACAAGCATCGTGTGTGATCCAAGCGGGCAAGTCATCGCAGAAGCGCCAATCGATCAACCCGCCGTGTTGATCGTGCCGTGTGACTTGTCGAAAATTGAAGCGCAGCGACGCGGCTGGCCGTTCTTACGTGATCGACGTATCGACGCATATGGCGGCATCACTCGCAGAATGATTGACGAGTAATCACGAAAGAGGTCCCGACTATGAAATCAAATCCGATAGAAGGTGAAGTTCGATTGGAAGGCTCCGCGGCTGAGCAGGGATTTCATATGCCTGCAGAATGGGAAGAGCAAACCTGCGTGTGGCTGGTTCATCCGCATAATCATGAAACGTGGCCAGGTTGCTTGGATGAAGCCAAACGCGAGTGGGAAGCGTGGCGTGCGAAGTTGTCGAAAGTTGTCGAAGTTCGTGAAGTTGGCGAGTGCGGCATTCCCACAAACGACAGTTGGATTCGAGACTTCGGTCCAATCTTTGTTTCGCACCCAACGCGCGGTATCGCTGGACATTCGTTTCGCTTCAATGGATGGGGTGACAAGTACGAACCACGCGTGCTCGATGATGCAGTTCCCAGCGCGATTTCTCGACGATGTCATATGCCGATGTGGCATCATGATTTCGTGCTCGAAGGTGGATCGATTGATGTCAATGGAACCGGCACGGTCTTGACGACGAGTCAATGCCTCGAGAGTCAAAACCGAAATCCGCATGCAGCACAAGAGAGAATCGAATCGACCTTGCGCGATGCGCTTGGTGTGACAAATATCGTTTGGATTCCAGGCGGTATCAAAGGTGATGACACCGATGGTCACATTGACGACATCGCACGATTCGTTTCACGCGACACGATCGTTGCGCTGCGTGCGCCAGTGGGTCATCCAGATTATGAGGTCTTGGAAGAGAACTGGGAAGTCTTGCAGGCCGCACGCGATGAGCGTGGACAGCGATTTCAGATTGTTGCGCTCCCCGTTCCAAATCCGATTGAATATGAATATCCCGCAGATCGATTTGGTCCAGGAGGCCGCAGCATGATTCCCGCAAGTCATGCGAATTTCTTGCTCTCCAACGGAACAGCATTCGTTCCGATTTTCAATTCGGGCAGCGATGACAAAGCGCTCGAAATTCTCGCGAAGTTGTTGCCTGGTTGGAAGATCGAAGGCGTGATGGCACGGAATCTTGTCGTCGGTTTGGGAAGCCTGCACTGCTTGAGTTGTCACCAGCCCAAATGACAGTTTGCCCAAGCGACAGTTTGCAACTTCCCAGATCTGAAGGCACAGTTTTCGGCGTGGCTGCACGCCAATCAATCGTTCATTTTTTTGGCTTGAACATACGGAAGAGCCGCGTCATCGGATCATAAAACTCATCGACGACGCGTTCCTTCATCGGGATGATCGCGTTGTCGGTGATGCCGATGTGTTCAGGGCAAACTTTCGTGCAGCATTTGGTGATGTTGCAATAACCGATGCCGTCGTTGTTCTTCAGATCCGCGATGCGATCTTCGGTATCGAGCGGATGCATTTCTAGCGCAGCGGTGTACATCAAGAAGCGGGGGCCGATGAACTCGTCATGCTTGTGATGATCGCGCAACACATGGCAAACATCTTGGCAGAGAAAACACTCGATGCACTTTCGGAATTCTTGTACGCGATCAACGTCTTCTTGCATCATTGTCCACGATCCGTCGGCGTTATCTGGTTTTCGTGGCTTGAATGGTTTGATCTTCTTCTTGACGCGGAAGTTCCAACTGACATCGGTCACAAGATCTCGAATCGACGGAAATGATCGCAGCGGCTCGACGGTCACGGGTTGCCCCACCGGCAGAGTCTCCATTCGTGTCATGCACATCAACTTTGGTTGGCCGTTGATTTCAGCAGAGCACGATCCGCATTTTCCAGCCTTGCAATTCCAACGAACTGCAAGGTCGTTTGCCTGTTCAGCTTGGATGCGATGCACGCAGTCAAGCACCACCATGCCTTCGGAAACTACGACTGGATATGTGTGGAAAGTTCCACCGGTACTGTCGCCGCGCCAGATACGGAATTGCACGGTGGTTGAAGCGTCTTGAGAATGTGGATTGGATGGTGCCGTGGGCATGTTTGTCTTGCTCGTCATTTCATTTTCTCGATAATGGCTTTCAAGTCTGGACGCATCGCAACAACTGGACGGCGCCGAATTTCCATCGTGCCGTCTGGTGCTTTCTTGGCAAGCAGGTTGAACGTAGAGCATTCTGCAGATTTGTCTGGGTAATCGTCGCGGAATTGGGCTCCGCGGCTTTCTTTGCGTTCGAGTGCGCTGCGTGTGATGGATTCGGAAACGGTCAACATGCAATTCAAGTCAATAGAAGTATGCCATCCTGGGTTGTATTCGCGGTGACCTGTGATGCCGACATTTTTGTATCGCTTCTTGAGTTCTTCGATCTTGACGAGGGCCAACTCCATTTCCTTTTCAGTACGCACGATGCCGACCAAGTCTTGCATTGCATCTTGGAGCGCATATTGAATCGCAAATGGATTTTCACCAGTGGGACGATCGAAGACCTTTTCGATTTCCTGAGTGTGCTCGTTGATTTGCGCGGGATCAACTTCGACAGCTCGATTCGCCTTGGCAAACTTTGCGGCGTGTTCGCCTGCGAGTTTTCCAAACACGACAAGATCTGAAAGCGAATTGCCACCGAGGCGGTTTGCACCGTGAAGGCCAGCCGTCACTTCGCCTGCGGCAAAGAGCCCAGGAACGCACGATTCCTGCGTGTCGCCATCGACCGCAACTCCACCCATTACATAATGAGTCGTCGGTCCAACTTCCATGCGCTCGGTCGTGATATCCACGCCCGCGAGTTGTTTGAACTGGTGATACATGCTCGGCAATTTGCGCTGAATGTGCGCTGAAGCATTTGGAATTTTTTCTTTGATCCACGCGATGTCGAGGAAGACGCCGCCGTGCGGTGAGCCTCGTCCAGCTTTGATTTCTCGATTGATGCAGCGAGCGACATGGTCGCGAGTGAGAAGTTCTGGTGGGCGATTCGCATTCTTGTCGCCGCAGACATATTTCCAACCTTCATCTTCGGTGGTCGCAACTTGAGCGCGATACGCATCGGGCACATCATCGAACATGAATCGCTTGCCTTCGCTGTTGCGAAGAACGCCGCCTTCGCCGCGTACACCTTCTGTGACGAGAATTCCGCGCACACTCGGAGGCCACACCATTCCAGTTGGATGGAATTGCACAAATTCCATATCCATCAATTCGGCGCCAGCGTGATATGCAAGCGAATGTCCATCGCCCGTGCCTTCCCAACTATTACTGGTGATTCGGAATGATTTTCCAATTCCACCCGTTGCCAATATGACGGCTTTCGCCTTCCAAACATGCATGCGCCCGCGTTCACGGTCATAACCGAGAACACCCGCAATGCGTCCGCCCGACTTCAAGAGTGAAACGACTGTCATCTCCATGAAGACTTCCATTCCCTGATGGATGCCGTGATCTTGCAGGGTGCGGATCAGTTCGAGACCCGTGCGATCTCCAACGTGTGCAAGTCGCGGATAACGATGTCCACCAAAGTTGCGCTGAAGAATCTTCCCTTCTTTGGTTCGGTCAAAGACCGCGCCCCACGATTCCAATTCGCGCACGCGGTCTGGTGATTCTTTGGCGTGATGTTCCGCCATGATCGGATTATTCAGGTATTGCCCGCCGCGCATCGTGTCGGCGAAATGCACTTCCCAGTTATCTCGGTCATCGACATTTCCCATCGCCGCCGCCATACCACCTTCAGCCATCACGGTGTGCGCTTTACCAAGCAGCGATTTACAAATCACGCCGACAGTGACGCCCGCGCCAGAGGCTTCGATCGCTGCGCGCAATCCAGCACCACCAGCGCCGATGACAAGCACGTCATGTTCATGAACGATAAATCCATCAGGAAAACTCACAGAATCCTCCAGTCAGTCCAAGTTCCACTTGCGCACATTCGTACATAGATATCGGCGAATGCGACGCCGAAGAGGCTGATCCACGCGAAGAGCATGTGTCGTTGATTGAGCCATGAAACTCGGTTGTATCTTGAGAGTCTGCTCTTGCTGCAAGAAAGGCAATCGTGCTTTCCGCCGACAAGATGTCGTAGGCAGTGACATCCGAATGTGTACAGCGAAAGAAAGATTGGATTCATTACAAGCACAATTGTTCCAACGCTGATTCCAAAACCAGTCGTTCCATCTGAGTTGTAATGCCAGAAACTTTCAAAGGCATCCCAGAAAAGAAGTCCGATGAACAAGATTGCGACATAAAGAAAGTATCGGTGGATGTTCTGAAAGACCAGCGGGAACTTTTGTTCTCCGCGATAATTTTCACCGCGGAAGGCAGGCTCGCCGACTGTGCAACTTGCTGGGTCTCCCCAGAAAGCCTTGTAATACGCGCCTCTGTAGTAGTAACAAGTGAATCGAAATCCAGCGGGAAATGGCAGGATCAAGAGTGCTGGAGAAAAGAGCAGCCATGCAGGCCACCAAGCAGGAAGTTCGCCAAGCCATGCGTGACCGGAATGAATTCCGCGCGGGTCCCAGAGCACTGGCGAATAGAAAGGCGAGAGAAGTTGTTGAACGCCTGGTTGGTTGACGCCACCGAGAAAGAAGTTCTGCCCTTGAAAAGCAGCCCATGTTGAATAGATGACAAAGCCACCAAGTCCTGCAAGCACAAGAATTGGCACAATCCACCATTGGTCCTTGCGTTCTGTTTTGAGAAACCCTCTTGCTTGTGGAAGTGAGAATCGAGTTTGAGTCATAGGGGGTCGAAAGCTCCTGAAACTTTGCGAGACATCAAGTGATTCGCGACAAGTTAGTCGCGAAGAGAACATACAACTATAGTTCTGATCCACATCGGAAGCGAACTGTGGGAAATTTTTTCCCCGTCAAGCATGAACGGGCGTCCCTTTGCGCGCAGTCGCAAGTGCGAATAATTCGTCGAAATTGCGTGCTGTTTCCATTTTCATAATGCACTTGCGAAGCATTTCGCAGTTGTCCAATCCGATCACGTCACCGCCGAGTGCGTTGAACTTGATGGAAATTTCTTCTTCAGTCATTGGATCGCGAGGGTCGCCCTTTGGAACGTCGACGCGAGTTGCGAAGGTCTTTCCATCTTTGGTCGTGATTGTCACGCGGCTCGGCTGGAACTTTGGAAAGAGCGCTTCGAATTCTTCGTTGGCAACGACCTTCACCATGTCCATCACTGGGATGAGCGACTTGTCCATCACGCGCTCTTCCTTGAACTGAAGCGGCGTCACCATTCCGTCGATCAGTCCGACCGCCATGCAGTATGGCAGCGAGTGATCGGCTGTCTCCTTCGAATCTGGTCGATACTTGTGTGGATCGCCCAAGATGTCTGCGGCGCGCGCAATCACTTCGACCTTGATCTCGGTCACTTGATCTGAGCGCAGATTGTTGTCCTTAATGGTTTTCATCATTGCAGTCAGTGGAGCATGGCTGAGTGCTTCGATTGGGAAACTTTTCATGCCGCAATCAATGATTCGAAAGTGACACTTCGGGCACGTCGGCAGGGCCTTGACCAACATCTCTGCATCGAACGCAGCAGGTTTTCCCTTGTATTGCACATGATTGAAGACAGCGAAGAGACCTTCTTTGCCATCGATAATGTGCTCTGGTCCGGAGTATCCGTGTCGAGCGAGCAGCGCACTCTCGGCGCCCATGCGACCCGCCCACGGATCAACGGTGTTCTTCATGTTGGTCAGTTTTCCAGCAGTCACCGCACCAGGACAGAAAGTTCGCGATGCACTGATGCCCATCGCTGCGACCATCTGCGCTGGATTGAGATTCAACACTCGACCCGCGGCGATCGGCGCTGCGAACGCGCTGAGCGTTGCGTGATGCCAACCGTATTCGCGAATGCCTGGCAATCCAAATTCACAAAGTCTCATTTCGATTTCGTATGCGATGACCGTTGCGAGAATAAGTTCTCGCCCGCCGAGTCCGTATGCCTCGCACAGTGCAAGTGGCGCAGCGATGAGATCACTTGGATGGCAGGGGTCGGACTTCCAATAGATGTCGTTGTAATCCATCGCGCGGATCATGTGTCCGTTGAGGAAGGCCGCATCCACGGGATTCGTCTTAAAACCGCTGACAAATGAGGTTGCTTTGCCATTTCCGCCGCCCATTTCGCGGTAGTGCTTCAGCAAAATCTTCGCGTCGTCTTGCTGACTTCCGCCGATTGCGCATCCGATCGAGTCGAACCAAAAAAGTTTCGCAGATTGAATCGCAGCGGGGGAGAGGTGCTCATACTTCAGAGCGCACGCCCACTCCGCGATGACCATAGAAAGAAGACGCTTCGATTCGGTTGACTTTGAGTCTGTTGGATTGTGTGACATATGTATTACTTTGGGAAATGTGGAGGTTCAGACAGTTTGGCGAACGCCTTGGGATGCATAGTCCGCGATCGCTCGCGAGACATCGAGTGTGGTCGCCTTGCCGCCCATGTCGTACGTGCGGACCTTTCCTTCGATAATCACGCGCGCAACAGCTGCTTCAAGTCGAGTCGCCATGTCTTTCTCGCCGAGCCAGTCGAGCATCATCTTTGCAGTCAAGATCATTGCAATCGGATTGACCTTGTATTGTCCGGCATACTTCGGCGCGCTGCCGTGCGTTGGTTCGAAGACCGCATAGGTGTCGCCCATGTTCGCACTTGGTGCAAAGCCGAGTCCGCCGATCAGTCCAGCGCACAAGTCGCTGACGATGTCGCCGAACATATTTTCTGCGACGAGGACTGAATAATCTTGCGGATTTTTAAACATCCACATGCAGATCGCATCGATGTTCGCTTCATCAGCCCAGATGTGCGGATAGCTCTTGGCGACTTCGCGGAAGCAGCGTGTCATCAGACCGCCTGTCTCACGAAGTACGTTTGGCTTCTCGATCAGCGTGACGCGTTTTCGCCCATTTTTGTGGGCGAATTCGAACGCCTGCTTGCAGATGCTTGTGCATCCTTGCTTGCTGACAATGCGAGTCGACAGGGCGACATTCTCAAGCCCCTTCGCCTTCCATGGTTTCATCTTTGGATTTGCGCAAAGAGCGTTGTAGACATCTTCGGGCAATGGGAAGAATTCGACGCCGCCGTACATGCCTTCGGTATTTTCGCGGAAGACAACTTGGTCGATCGGCACATCAGCGCCACTTGGATTCGTGATCGAGTTGCCTCGGTAGTTGAGCGGGTTACCGACATAACTCTTGCATGGCCTCATGTTGGTATGCAGGTTGAACATCTGTCGCAATTTGACGATTGGTGAAAAGTAAACCAGTCCAGTGTTCTTCAACGATGGAATGAGTTCTTCTTTCGCTTCGTCCTGTGGCTTACTGGTGATTGCGCCGAAGAGTCCGCAGGTTGTTCCTTTGAGCGCCTCGACGGTGCGGTCGGGAAGAGCGTTGCCTTCTTTGCACCAGAACTCCCAGCCAATGTCGCAGTGGACATATTCAGCATCCAGTTTCAGTTGGTCGAGGACGATGCGTGTCCCCTCCATTACGTCGTTTCCGACGCCATCTCCTGGCATCCATGCGATTGTGTACTTGCTCATTGGTGGGGGTTCCTTCTATATGAATACGGGCTATATGAATACAGGCTGATTAAAGTATGAATGGCTTTACTTATTGGTCTGACTTCCAAATGATGTTGGAAAGTCCCAAAGCATAGCGAATATGGCTGCGGAGTACCCTCGAGTGCTGGTGCGCCCCCCTGCGAAAAAACCCGAGTGCGGACTCGGTTTTTCTCCAGTCGCCGCATGTCATTCTCGCGGAAAGCACTGTCGATATTCAGTATTGAGTCTGGACTTCACCAGAGTTGGTGGACACAACGAAAGTTGATCTTGCAAGGTACTGAATATCCAAGGCGGTCAAGAGAATTGGCGAACATTATTCGTCATCCCACCGGTTACGGGCAGAACGCCGTGCTGCAGCCTTATGATTTGCCCGTAAGTGGGGGTTACACGCAGTCTCGCCGCGACAATTATGGACTTGCACGCAGTCTCGCCGCGACGAGATTTTCTGCGCCACCTGCGACGATCAGTTCTTGTGCCGCAGGACTGAGTGGAGGGAATGTGAATGTCTTCCCCGCAGCGGAAATCGTTGAGGTTCGATAGTCGATCGTGATTTCTGGCCCAACTGTGGTCAAACTTTTGTTTGCCAAAGTTGTGCGAAGGTGCGCGACAAATTCTGGACACTCGAAAACAACGAATCCATTATTGAACGCATTGCGCTTGTATGTCTCGGAGAAACTGCTCGCAATCACGCAGGGGACTGCCTTAAATTTGAGCGCCGTTGCTGCTTGTTCTCGACTTGAACCTGTGCCAAAATTGAGTCCGCCGACAACGATGTCGCCCGCGTGATAGATCGAATTGAAGTTGGGATCGAAGTTTTCGAAAGTCACCGCCGCCATCTGCTCTGGCGTGAAATTGTCGTTGTACGTGTGCTTTCCAGCATAAATACCGTCAGTATTGAGATTGTCCTTATCCAGCAGCAACACTCGTCCATTGACGCTGGCGGGAAATCCCGCAATGATTTCCACGGTGCTCGCCGCGCGCACGACACTTTTGGTGCGACGAATCGCAGTCCCAGCAGGTTGATTCGAAAACTTTTGCGGAGCACAAATAAATCCCGCAAGAGCGCTCGCCGCTACGACAGCGGGCGATGCGAGATAGACCTGTGAGTCTGGATCTCCCATTCTTCCTTTGAAGTTTCGATTGGTTGCACTGATTGCAACTTCACCTTTGCCGACAAGTCCGCGTCCAAGTCCGATGCACGTTCCGCATCCTGGAGGCAGCGCAATCGCACCGGCATCGACGAGCGTCTTCCAGTCGCCGCTCGCTTCTGCATTCGCTTGCACTTCGGCGCTCGCTGCCGCGAGATAGAACTCGACGCCTGTTGCGACGCGTCCACCTTTGGCGCGCACGACTGCCGCAGCATCGCGAAGATCTTCGACGCGCGCATTGACGCACGAAAGCAAATATGCCTTCTGAATCGGAATATGTTTTGCTTCCATGTCTGGCAATGAGACCATTGTCTTGACTTCATTTGGCCCAGAAACATGCGGAACAACCGTAGAAAGATCAAGCTCCAATTCGATTGCATATGAAGCATCGGTATCCGCAGTCAGGTTGGCGCGATCTTTCCACCACGCGTCAATCTGTGCAAGCGAGTATCCAGATCTAGATTTTTCGCTGCGCGTACCAGGCCGTCGATCGCCGGCGAAAGTTGTGGCGCGCGACTTGAGATATCCAACCGTCACTTCATCAAACGGGAAAAGTCCGGCGAGTGCTCCCCATTCTGTTGTCATGTTGGAGATTGTCATGCGCGCATCCATCGAGAGCGCGGCAACGCCATCGCCAAGAAATTCGACAGCGTGATTCAAAACCTCGTCGTGATTGAACAATCCGCAGAGTGCGATGATCACATCTTTCCCTGTGACTCCAGCGGCAAGTTTTCCGCGCAACAGAACTTTCGCAACAGGAGGGACTTGCCACCACGTCACGCCAGTCGCCCAAATGCTCGCGGCATCAGTGCGAACAACTGGTGTGCCCAGAGCGGCGACCGCGCCGTAGAGATTGGAATGCGAATCACTTCCGACAACGAGCGAGCCTGGAACAACATATCCCTGCTCGACCATCACTTGATGGCTGATGCCAGTGCCTGGCGGGTAGTAATCCACACCGTGCTCGCGTGCAAAGGCCTGAATCTTGGCGTATTTGCCAAGGTTTTCTGGAGTGACATTCTGAATGTCGTGATCGATCGCAAAGACGGGTTGCGATGGATCAGCGATTTTCGTTGCGCCGATTTGCTTGAACTTTGGAATGACTGCGCCTGTGTTGTCGTGAGTCATCACGTGGCGTGGACGGATTGAGATGAAGTCGCCCGCGTGGACATTTGTCCCAGCAGGCAATCCGTCAGCGTGGCGCGCAGCAATTTTTTCGACAAGCGTGAGTGGCATAGGTACTCCAGAGATCAAGTTGGGCGATCAAGTT
>CAJCCX010000182.1 GCA_903961015.1 uncultured bacterium | reverse complement strand
CGCCCCTTCGTGACCAATCAATAATCTGCCGCCCACTTCTTCTGCAGGAAGATTTCCAGCGAAGACACGAAAGGACTTCACGATCTCGTCGAGAGACCCATACACATCAAGATGATCCTCTTCGACATTATTGATCAGCGCTAACGTCGGTTGATGCGAATGAAACGAGCGATTGAATTCACATGCTTCGGCGACGAAAATCCCCGGGGGTCCAGCAAGGGGACCGCTTGGAATTGTTTCACTTCCTGTTCTCGTGCCGCCACCATTCAGTTGCGGACAATTCGCGCCAACGATCACCGATGGATCAAGTCCAGCTTCGATCAGCAGATGCGCCAGCAATGCGGTCGTCGTGCTCTTGCCGTGGGTCCCTGCGATCGAGACTCCTGTTCTGCCAGATTGAGCCCATCCAAGAGCCTGCGCATATGTCATCGTTTCGATTTTCATTGACTGCGCTTGAACAAGTTCCGGGTGATCTGCGGCGACGGCGGCGGAATAGACAACCAAGTCAATTTCGGGCTTCAATGGAAGAGGGGAGTTGCCAATAGAGACAGCAATTCCAGCAGTTCGAAGAGAAGTTGTTGTATCGCTTGCCGACTGGTCGCTTCCAGTGACAGTGGCTCCTCGCGACTTCATCATGAGTGCAAGTCCGCTGGTTCCACAACCTCCGATTCCAATAAAATGGATGTGACGACCATCAAAAATTGCCGCATCCTTGCGCGCGTTCATAGGTATTGGAGAGTATCGGCAGAAAGCCTCTTGCGCCTTGGAAATCCACTCACCCTTTGCATGAATTTCACAGCGCGCTCCCTGCACCATTGTGGTCTCTTCGTACACTCGTCCCTAATCATGGCAGATGCTCAAGATCTCGTCCGCGCGCAGGTGCTGATCGTCGATGACGAGAAGGATCATGCCGAAACTATGGCCGAAGCGCTCCATAAGCCTGGTCATATTTGCACTATTGTCAACAGCAAAAAGGCCGCAGAAGATGAACTTCGCCACGGAAACTTCGACGTTGTCGTCACGGACCTTGTGATGGAAACCCCTCGCTCTGGGATGGAAGTTCTGGAACTTGTTCGGCAGGTCCAGCCCGATGCTGCAACGATCATGGTCACTGCGCATGGCGACATTCCCACTGCGAAAGAGGCTCTGCGAGGTGGGGCGTATGACTTCATCGTCAAGCCACTGGATCTGGTGGTCTTTCGCAATTTGGTTCAGCGAGCCGCCGAATCAGTGCTGCTTCGTCATCAAAACGAAAAGTTGCGCGGTCAAGTCGATGCTGCTTATGGATTTGAAGGAATCATCGGAGAATCCGCTGCAATTCGGCAGGTCATCACATCAATCCGGCAAGTCGGCCCCACAAATATTCCCGTGTTGATTTCTGGCGAAAGTGGGACGGGCAAGGAATTGGTGGCGCATGCGATTCATCAATATTCCAAGCGCAAGGAGCGGCGATTTGTTCCGTTTAATGCGGCAGGACAAGCGGAAAGTTTGCTCGAGGACCAACTCTTCGGACATGTTCGTGGGGCATACACCGGTGCGGATAAGGATCGCGAAGGGGTCTTCGAATATGGCGATCGTGGCAGTGTTTTCCTTGATGAAATCGGAGATACGCCCCTGTCGATGCAGCCCAAATTGCTGCGCGTGCTTGAAAAGGGGGAGATCGTTCGCTTGGGTTCCAACGATGCGCGCAAAGTTGATGTTCGATTCATCAGCGCGACCAATCGCGACTTGCGAACCATGATCAAACAAGGGCAATTCCGAGAGGATTTATATTATCGCCTGCGCGGAGTCGAGATCAATATTCCTCCACTGCGTGAACGACGCGAGGACATTCCGCTGTTAGTGCGACACGCTCTTGGCCGCTTTGCCCGCGAATTAGATCGAGTCATTCCAGGCATCACCGAGCCAGCGATGCTTCGCCTCGTCGCTTTTCAATGGCCTGGAAATGTGCGTGAGTTGATGAACATTGTGCACCGAATGATGGTCGGGAGTTCTGCGAATGTTCTTGATGTCAATGATGTTCCCGCAGAAATATATGTCACTGATAGCGAGGACGCTGCGATTGGAGGTTCATCTGGCTTGGGTGGACTTGCGGGATGTGGCTTGGGAAGGCTGGAAAAAGAGGCGATTCGGCAAACACTTGCGATGGCCGAAGGAAATCGAGAAAAGGCGGCGCAAATGCTTGGCATTGGCGAGCGAACTCTCTATCGAAAACTCAAGGAGTACGGACTCCGCTAAAGGCGGAACCTTGCCGTCATGCCCTGGATTCTTTTTCGCCATTTTCTTTTAGAGTTGAGCAAGGTCTTACTACTGACAACAGTGATCATCGTTGTGGTCGTTGCCTTCGGCGCGGTCATCAAACCTTTAACGGGAAATCTCTTGGGGCCTGGTGGCATTCTCAAATACATTTTTCTTGCGATGGTGCCGATGTTGCAATATGCACTTCCGTTTTCTGCGGGATTTGCCGCGACGATCGTCACACACCGCTTTGCATCTGACAATGAAGTCCAAGCAATGTCAGTCAGCGGCATTTCTTATCCAGTGATTCTGTTGCCGCAAATGTTTCTGGGAGTCGTACTGACTATTTTTATGTTCTTTCTGGTGCAGACGGCGATTCCGCGATTCTTGGGGCTGATGTGTGATGTCATTACCCACGATGCCGCACAGGTGTTCGTCAGCACGATTCGATCTGGAGAACCCTTCCGTGCAGGGAATTTCATGATCTTTGCTGACCGAATTGCAATGGACGACACGGTCACAGATCGATCAATGCAGCGGGTGCGAATGGAAGGGGTTGCAGCAATCGAAATCGACGCAGCAGGAAAACTTGGTACAGAATTCGTTGCTCGCAGCGGTTCTGCCGATTTGTACACAACACAGAGTGATCTGATCGTCAACGTCGCATTCCGCGATGCAACGGTCCTGCGTCCAGGGGAATCGACAGTTGCATTCATGTCACTCGTGCAGCCAATGCCAACACTGATTGACGTGGGATGGGAGCGAAGTCCAAAGTATTTACCTTGGTCGGAATTACTTGGAGTGGTGCGCGATCCATCGAAAGGTGCAATGGTCGTCATCGAGCAGAATAGGCTTGAGAAATCGATCGCTCCAGCGCTGCTGATTGAACAACTCGGCGCAGAACTTGCCAAGTCAGGAAGTGCTCGTCTCTTTTGCAAAGAAGCAAATCGAATTTATGAAATTCATGATGCAATGCTCGGCGGAAATGGAATGATTCCAATTCCTCCTGCGAAGAGATTCACCGTGATCGAATTGGAAGGACAGAATCCTCTTCGCGAAGCAGCGACAGTTTCTGCACAACTGATAGCGACTGTAAACGCTGATGGAGCTGCTGGATCGTCTCTCCTTGATTTGGTCTTGAATGAACCGCGAACCCGCTCACTTCGCGCAGAAGATGACCGAGTCGTTCGCTGGCCATCGAGAATCGTTGGTCTCTCGAATGAAAATGATCGAATTGCCCTTTCATCACAAGAATCTATGGACGCAGTTCGCCGGATCTCCATGCAGACTTCTCCGCCACTGAATGCATATGCGCCAGTCGCAAAGAGTTTTGTTTCACGCATTGAACACGCCATGTCAGAAACTTTTTACGAAGCTCTGTCGCATATATGGATGAGATTCGCACAGCCGATCAGCGTGCTGCTGATGCTGGTTTTGGGCGGGATTCTGGCGATCTGGCGGCGAAATAGTTTGCCGCTGACTATTTTTCTGCTTGCATTTATTCCCGCGATTGCAAATGTGCTTTT
The DNA here is from genome assembly GCA_903961015.1 of uncultured bacterium. GTDB lineage: Bacteria > Planctomycetota > Phycisphaerae > Phycisphaerales > SM1A02 > F1-60-MAGs104. The sequence continues at coordinate 1,303 of CAJCCX010000182.1, read as the reverse complement.
GGTCGCATCTGGCCAGTCAATTTTGCGTTCGTCGAAAGTCGGATTTGGATTGACCGTAATGTGGATGGGCAATGCAATCCTTTTCGCACTCATACTGGGAATTGGACGAAGAATGGCTCGGCGATGAAGACTGACTTGGTGCACCAATGAGAATTCTGACTCGATTCATCCTCCTTCGATTTCTCGGCAATTTTTTCCTGCTGTTCTCACTGTTATTCATCTTCGCAATTTCGATTGACATATTGATTCAATGGGAGACATTTGTCAGTTCCGCTGCGAAAATTGAAAGTGCGAAGAGTGGCGTCGAGAAAGGCGCGAGCATCTTGTCAGTCGCAAAATTGATCTTGAGCTTTCACGGACCTCGAATCTTTCAGTTCTATCAATACATGATGCCGCTTGTCGCACTTGCCGCAATGGGATTCACTGCTTCGGCGATGCTGCGTACTCGCGAATTCGTAGCAATGATGGCGGTGGGTATTTCGATGCGGCGTGCAGTGTTTCCGATGCTCATGGGTATGGGCATTCTGTGTTTGTTCCAAGTCGGCAACCAAGAATTGATCTTGCCGCGTCTTGCGGCACGATTGTTGCTCGAGCACGGAGATATGGTTCGCGGCGCAGTGAGAACGTGGGGAATTGGATTGGCAGCAGACTCGCAAGGTCGCCTGATTCATGCTGCAAGTTTCGATCCTGCCACAGAGACGTTGAATGGACTTTATGCAGTTGAGCGAACAAAGGAAGGTGCAGTTGTGCGACGAATCGAGGCTCCAAGCGCCAAATGGTCTGCAGACAAAAGGGCTTGGATATTGGTCAATGGAAGGGCGGGCGTACCGACTCGACCATCAGTTGCTCCAACTGGCGAACGTCCTTCAGTTTTCTTGGATCAACCAATTGAATTGTTTCAGACTGATCTTGATCCTGACACGCTCAGACTCCGGCAGAATCTGCTTTATGCACACATGCTTTCTTTGAGTGAGATTGCTGACTTGGCGCGCAACTCGGCTTTCGATCCGACGGCACTGCGTCGATTCGCGACAGGCAGATTTGCATCTCTCTTGGTTGGACTTCTTGTACTTGCGATATCGATTCCATTTTTCGCTTTGCGCGAACCAGCACCAATCTTGAAGCAGGCGGTCAGTTGCGCAGCGTTGAGCCTTCCGATTTTATTGACGTCAATGATTATGATTGCGTTGCCTTTGCCATCGTTGCCTCCAACGGTTGGCGTGATTCTTCCAGTCGTCTTTCTCTTGCCGATCGCAGTTTGGCGGATGGCCACAATCAAAACCTGACTGGTTATCACGGGAAT
>CAJCCX010000181.1 GCA_903961015.1 uncultured bacterium | reverse complement strand
TGGCGGAACAACAAGCGCGTCGGCGGCGGGATTCGACATCACCTTAAACAACGCCAGCAACAACTTTACTGGCGCGGTCTCCGTGACTGGCTTGAACGTGACGATTGTCGATGCCAACGGATTGGATCTGGGCGCGTCCACGGTGACGGGCATATTCGCGGCGACGGCAACCGCAGGCAACATCACCAACAGTGGCGCGCTACTGATCACAGGAGCTTCAACATTCACAGCCAATGCCGTGAACGCGGACATCACGCTCAACAACACAAGCAACAACTTCACGGGCACCGTGGCGTTCGCGGGAGTGGGCGGCTTGCGCAATGTGGCGGTCAATGATCTTTCGGCCTTTGATATTCGCACGCTGGAATTGACCGGCAACTTAGTGGTCACGGCGGGCGGCGCTATCACAACAAATAATGGACCGCTTGTCATCGGTGGCACCACAAACGTGACAGCGCACGGATTCGACATCACTTTGGATGACGTGACCTATTTCGGCGGCGGAGTTTATGCCGATTCATCAGGGCTCACAGGTATTGGCGGAAACATTGTGCTGACAAGTGACGGATCATTCACGGCCGTAATCATCAAGAGTGACGGCGCAGACAATGCTGTTGGCGCTGGATTCGCTGCTGGAAACATCACCTTTGATGCGGGTGTTGGTCACATTGTATTTATTGGTGGTGGCGGAACTATCACCGCCATTGGTGGCGACTCTCTTTCTGGAGCTGCTGGCGGTAACGGTGGCAATGCCACCTTCCTTGTCGATGCTTATGTAGATGGAACTACATTTAATCTTTCAGGCGGGCTTGGAACTCCCAACGGCGTGACGGGAACGTTGACATTTTTTGACGTCATTCTTGATGGAACTTCGAACTACTACGCAAGCATCAATCTTGGTTCGGTCACTGTTATCAGCGACTCGACAGTGAATCTCTTTGGCGTTGGCAACACGCTCACGATTGGAACCGTGGCGGGTGGAGGACACAACCTGACTCTTGCGGCGGCAGATCTTGTTTTGAATGGAAACATCAGTGATTTGGCGAGCCTGACGATTCAGAATATTGACGCAGCGGGCACGATCACTTTGATAGGCGTCGGTGGTTTGGCACTTTCACAGACGGAATGGAGTTTCATTCAAAGCAATGTCTCCGGTGTTGTGCTTGGCAGTACAGCGAACACTGGAACAATCACGGTCGCTGGTTCGTGGATCAATAATCGGGTTCTTGATATGCGCTTTCAAGATGGAGGCTCTGGCCGTTTGAATGTCGCCGGCAATATCACTGGAACGGGAACATTCATGGTTCATGGATCAGGAAGCACTACTGTTCTAAGCGCCAATATCACACAAGCTGCGATTACGATTCTTGACGCGGTTGAAGTGGATGGAGCAAACATCGTCCTCACTGCAAGCGCGGGCAATATCAATATTGATTCGACAGGATTTGCGGCAGGGATTTCGTCGACGAGTGCGGGCAACAATCTTTCGCTGATTACGCAAGATGTTGGAGCCACGATTACTGTGGTTGGAGACTTCACGTCAAATGGTGGAGCGTTCGTGAACAACGTATCGCTCGCTGGAACAGTGACCAATGCAACGGTGGCAACGATGGCAACGAGTGGCGAAATCACTGGCGTGCTTCAGGTCAGCCTTGCCAACACGCTGAATCTCAATACGGATTCTGGCTCGGCTGCTGCCAACGTGTTTACGGCGGGTTCGGTGAATGTAGCGGGCTCAGTGGAAACAATACTGTTGGCCAATTCAGAACTGGTGACAAACGGAGACATTTACTTTGGTGGCACGCTCAACGGGAATGTTGGCGGAGAATCCCTTGCGTTGACCGCAGGCGTTGGCGACATCACGTTCGTTGGTGGAGTTGGTGCGGTTGGCCGACTTGGCGCAATCACAATCACATCGGCCAAGGATGTGACGGCCGGAGCGATCACCGCGGCAAGTTTGCAGCAAGTCGC
>CAJCCX010000180.1 GCA_903961015.1 uncultured bacterium | reverse complement strand
TTGGCGCGTGCGAATGATTTACCAGTGCCACAGTCTTTGAAGAGGTTGGGTTTGGCTGGTGCACGGTTCATGGGTGGCGGTTTATCAAGTCAGTACGAATTACTGCGAAGAGGGGCGTCCAACGAGCCGGTCTTTTGGTCAGGTGCGGAGGCGTTTAGAGAAGCGGAAAAACAGGTATTGCTTGGACATGATTTAAAAAAATCCTTGAAGGGACTTTCTTCATGGGACGCAATTCAGCCGTTGTACACCCGGTATCAAAATTCGAATTTGGAAAAAAGCCACATCAATTGGATGGCCTATTCAGACCTTCATCTGCGCCTACCTGAGTTGCTATTGATGCGCGTGGACAAAATGGGAATGGGCGCAAGTATCGAAGGTCGTGTTCCGTTTTTAGACCACGTCTTTGTAGAATATGCAATGGGCATTCCATCCTCTATGAAAACGAGAGGAGGCGTGTCAAAGCACATTCTTAAGCGTGCCGTTCGAGGGCTGATACCGGATGAAATCATTGATCGCCCGAAGCAGGGATTCGGTGCGCCGGTTCACGAGTGGTTTAGTCAGCGCCTTGGTCCAGTGATGCGCAAGTCAATCACGCGCTTTGTACGTGAGACGGAGTTGCTTGATGCGCGCGCAGTGAATGCGGTGCTTGATGCCGGGCGCGGCACTGAGGCCTGGTATCTGTATAACCTTGCGGCGTGGTGGGAGCGTTATATTGCTTAAGATTCGCTCATACAAGTTGCCATGGCGAGAGTATGGAGTTAGTCATGCTTAGGCAATTTCGTGGCTATGGGCTGAGAGCATCGATTGGAGTTTCCGCGGCGCGCGCTGTGGGCGTTGTCATAGGCTTGCTGACCTCAGTGCTGCTTGCGCGGGGACTTGGAGAAGTCGCTCGCGGCGAATTTGCAGTGATTAGTGCATGGTCTAGTGTGATTATGCAGTTTGCCATTCTGGGTTTGTCATCATCTTTGCCTTATTTTGTGGCCCTACATCCCGAGTGGGCGAAAGACTTGCTTCGGCGGTCTGTCCGCATCACCATGAGTGCGTGGGTGGTTGTAAGTGGATTGCTTGTGATTGGCGGGATCATTGGTGTAGGAACTACTTTAAAGCAGATGGGACCGGCAGGCATGCTGGCCATACTTGCCGTGTCGTTAGCCACCATGCTGCTGCTCTTGACTCAATCGGCGGCTCTTGGTTTGGCTAGAATATCCCTCTTCTCTTGGAGTGACGTGGCTGCGAGGGTGCTTACGGGGATACTGCTGCTAGCGCTCTTCGCGTTTGGCATTCAGTCGGCCGTATTGGCCGGCTGGGCGATGGCGTTGGGAACCATCATTACCGTGGTAGGAGTTCGTGCGTTCATTGGCGGGTCAACCGGGGCTCGGGGTACGCAGTTACCGATTTCTGCAATTACAGAACTACGCTATGGATTTCGTGCGTGGGTGGCTTGTTCGTTGGCGGCATTAGTAACACGAGTTGTAGTCATTGCATTGGCATCCGGTGGTGACAGTACAACGGTTGCCAACTTCGCCGTTGCCCTCAGTGTGGCAGAAACTTTAGCAGCGGTTGCTAGCTCTATATCCCAGTCGCGGATTGCATTCATGACACAAGCAGTCAAGTCTGGCGAAGGTGTTCGTGGTGAGGTCCTTCGTACTTGCGCTTTGATTGGCTCAATCACGTTGGCAACGGCCGCATGTGTTTATTTCACTGCGCCCTTTGTTATGCCTTACGTGTATGGGGTTAGTTATTCTCAATCCTCCGATGCGCTGCGAGTAATGACTCCGTGGCTAGTAGCTATCCCATTGGCAAGCGTGTTTCAAACACTGCTTGCTGCTCAAGGCATGCCATGGCTAGCGACTTTGGCGCCCTTACTGGCGACCATTGCGGCACTTGTGTTTATAGCGGTTGGATACCCAATAGGCATCAAAGGATCTTCGTGGGCAGTTTCCGCAAGCGCCGGTACATTCTTGGTTGGTGCAGTTGTGGCGTGCTTAATCCAGCGTAGATACAGCCGTACACCGATTGGACAAGGCTCGCGGACTACTATGTTTACCGAGGACTCTGG
>CAJCCX010000179.1 GCA_903961015.1 uncultured bacterium | reverse complement strand
GGACGAAGACTCCGGCAACGAAGACAACCGCTGCAAAAACTCCCGCCAAGACGCCCGCGGCGAAAACGGCGGCTGCGAAGCCACCAGTTCAAGAAAAAAAGAAAGCAGATGCTGCGAAAGAAGCAACTGAAACACCAGCAACCAATCCAGCACCTGCCACAACTCCCGAGGCGGACATTCCACCTGAAATGGTGAAGTATGCAAAGATGGCAAAGAGTGGGAAGTTCAAGGAATTCACAAGGCTTGCTGCCGAGCGTCAAGCGCTCTATGTCAAATCATCTGCGCTGCGAATGGAGTTGCGTGGAGCAGAAGCCTCTCAAGCGCAGTTAGATGCAGTTGCGAAAGTCCAAGCAGAAATCGGAAAGATGGGCGATCGCATGGACACTTTCAGTTCAGGCAAAGAATGGACGCAGGATGATTTTGTCACAATGGATTACATTGTGAGTGAGCAGATGCGTTTGAATCCGATCAAGTAATCGTACGAAATGACATTCGGAATTACATTTTAGGAGTTCACCTTATGCCACTGACTTGCAACATCGACCGACGAGGACGAAATATGCGAATCGCAATTGGTGCGATCATTGAAGGTCTGGGATGGCTTCTGCTCGTGTTAAAGTTTTTAGGGAAGATTGAAGGCGATTGGCCATGGGTTGTAGGTGCCGCCGCGATCTTGGGCGGAATGTTCATGATCGTCGAGGGAGCGCTTGGGTGGTGCGCAGTGCGTGCGATGGGATTCAAGACGCCCATCTGATTCAGTGCATACTGTGAGTTGATTCGACCAGACCAATCCGATGAGTTGTAATCACAATCACGCTCGAGCTGACAACTCAAATCGAAATCCGCTGAGAGATCCAGATTTGTTGTCAGCGATTCTCTGCGGAACCTTTTTGCTTGCAGGAGTAATTGCGCCACGATTCGGCGCAGACGAATTGGCCACGCACATTCTGTTGTGGATCTCGTGCGCAGTTGGTGGATGGCACGTCACCTTGCGATCCTTTGCACAACTCTTTCGATTTCAATTGGATGTCGATCTCTTGATGCTGGTCGCTGCGATTGGCGCTGGAGTGATCAATAGATGGGAAGAGTCTGCGATCTTGCTCTTACTGTTTTCTTTAGGTCACGGACTTGAAGGACTCGCAACCGATCGTGCGCGAAACGCAATTCGTGCACTTGGAACTTTAACGCCAAAGGTTGCGCGCGTCGTGCGAGCTGGTATCGAACAAGAACTTCCTGTCGAATCACTTGTGGTCGGTGATCAAGTGCGCGTGATGCCCGGCGAGCGAATCGCTGTCGATGGTGATGTCAGCGAGGGCGAAAGCGCTGTCGATCAAAGTCCAATCACTGGCGAAAGCGTGCCCATACGAAAGATGGTGGGATCGTCCGTCTATGCCGGAACGGTGAACGGCGATGGCTTGATCCTCGTGACGACAACCAAACTGGCGTCGCAGACGACGATGGCGCGAATGGTCAAATTGGTCGAGGAGAGTCAAGCCAATAAAGGCAAGACGCAGCGGATGACGGAAAAGTTTACGCGCATCTATACGCCGATTGTTTTGGCGAGCGTGCCAACGATCATCTTTGTGCTTATGACTTTTTTCAACATGACTTTCGCTGATGCATTTCAGCGTGCGATGGCTGTGCTGGTTGGAGCGTCGCCGTGCGCGTTGGTCATCTCTACTCCAAGTGCTGTACTTGCTGGCATCGCACAAGCTGCGCGCAGTGGTGTGCTGATCAAAGGTGGAATGCATTTGGAATCGCTTGGGACTGTGCGCGCGATTGCGTTTGATAAGACTGGAACTGTGACCCAAGGGCGACCTGAAGTCACGGATGTTGTGGCAGACGAAGGATCAACAGAGCAAGATGTACTGAGTATTGCACTTGCACTCGACCAACATTCTTCGCATCCACTTGCTCTCGCAGTTGTGCGGCGTGCAAAGAACGACTCGGTGAGCGCGCCAGAAATTCAGGCAATTCGCGCGATTCCTGGGCGAGGCGTTGAAGGAATTATTGCCAATGAACGTGCATTTATCGCAGGACCGCGCGCTTTCGGACGGGATGAAAATCCGAAAATTCCAAATGCGCTCCGTGAGCGGATTGAAAAGCTCGAAGCGCAAGCACGCACTGTTTCTGTCATCTCGCTCGGCGAACGAGTGGTCGGAGCGATTGCGATGGCGGATCAAGTGCGACCTGATGTTGCGCGGATCTTTGCGAGGCTGAAATCGCTTGGCATTCGCAGGCTGATCATGCTGACAGGTGACAACGCGACAGTCGCAAGTGTGATTGCCAAACCGCTTGGGATCGACGAAGTGAAAGCTCAATTGCTTCCAGAAAATAAAATTGTTGAAGTAAGGGCATTGATGCAAACTTGGGGATCGGTGGCGATGGTTGGTGATGGGGTAAATGATGCTCCTGCGCTCGCGACTGCCACTGTCGGCATTGCAATGGGAGCGACAGGAACTGATGTCGCGCTTGAAGCGGCGGATGTTGCATTGATGGCAGATGATTTGTCAAAGCTCCCGTTCGCTGTTGGACTCAGTCGTCGCGCGCGACGCACGATCATGCAAAATGTCGTGATATCTCTTGGAGTTGTTGGGATGTTGATCCCATTCACGGTGACTGGAGTTGTGCCACTGAGCTGGGCGGTGGTTCTGCACGAAGGAAGTACCGTAGTCGTTGCATTTAATGCATTGAGACTTTTGCGGTACCGAGATCTGCCATGATGAAACTTTTTTCAACTCGTTCAATTCTGTCGACAGCAATTTTTGCGGGATTACTCGGGAAACCTGCGTACGCAGATGATGCGAAGCTCGCCACGATTGCACTCATCAAGAGCACGATCACCGCTGAGTCTGTTCGCTCCGATGTTGCCGAACTTTCAAGCGACGAAATGGGTGGGCGATTTTTCCGAAGTCCATTTGCGGAGAAATCGGCGAAATGGATTCAAGCGCAATTTGAGTTGATCGGTGTTGCTCCTGGAGCTGCGAGTGATTCATTTCGGCAGCCAGTGGATAAAAATCCTGAAACTGGACCAAACATAATCGCCACCTATCCAGGTCGTGCCGAAGGATTCATCATCGTCAGTTCCCACTATGACCATCTGCGCCCCAAGCGCACTGGTGAAGACAAGATTTTCAACGGTGCAGATGACAATGCATCTGGAGTCGCGGGAACACTTGCAGTTGCACGAGCAATCAAGGCGTGCGCGAAGGCTGGAGATGGCGCAGGATGCACAATCATTTTTATCGCTTTCAATGGCGAAGAAGCGGGACTTCTTGGGTCGTCCGCATATACGAAATCGCCGACAGTTCCACTTGGGGAAATTCGTGGCCTCTTCAATATGGACATGATCAGCCGGGGTCCGCCGAGGCAAATTTTTATCGACGGTGGAAAAGTTGGCGAGCCTGTTGTTGCTGCGCTGAAAAAAGCGAACGAATCCATCGGGCTGAAGTTGCGACTCGACGAACATCCAGACTGGTTGGATCGCAGTGATCAGGGACCGTTTCTAGCAAAGAAAGTTCCTGCGGTTCTATTTTCCGTTGAAGATCACGAGGACTATCACCAAGTCAGCGATCAAGTCGAAAAAATAGATGCGAGCCTTGCTGCAGAAGTTGCGCAGTTGGTTGCGCTTGCTGCGATCAATATGTCGCGTGAACCTTTCACTCCACGAGCAGAGGCCCCGAAGCCTCTGAAAGTTGCGGAGCCTGTGAAAATTGCGGAGCCGGCAAAGACAGAACCAACAAAGCCAGACCCTGCGATTCCCTGACTCGCAATCGCTCTGTTCACCGTGCGTATGTCCTGATCAATTTTCCAATTCGTTCTGCTGCTTGCATCGCGCGCGCGCGCGGCAAACGACCGATTGCGATGGCTTGCGAAAGTGCATCGACTGCTTCACGCTGACGATCGATTCGGTGGCAGACGAGCAAGCAATCGACTCCTGCATCAATCGCTCGTATCGCAGCTTCACCGATTCCCATTCGGTTTACGATTGCACCCATCTCCAGATCGTCGCTGAACACAACACCATCGAAACCGATTTCACTACGCAAGACACCCTCGATCACTTTGCGACTCATCGTTGCAGGAATGCCTGGGTCAACAGCTTCAAAGACAACATGCGCGGTCATGATGGAAGCCACGCCTGCACGAGCCGCGGCGATGAATGGCGGAATCTCTGTTGCAAGCAGACGATCAATCGCATGAGGGAGAAGCGGTAAATCCAAATGACTATCGAGATCTGTGTCGCCGTGACCTGGAAAATGTTTCGCACAAGCTGCGACACCACCCGCTTGCATTGCTTCAATGAACGCAGTTGCGCACTGCGATACAACTTTGGAATCGCTACTGAACGAGCGCGCACCGATGACGGGATTGGCAGCATTGCTATCGACATCGACAACAGGCGCGAAGTCCACATCGAAATTCGCGGCGCGAAGTTCGCGAGCAAAAATCTTTCCGATGCGAGCGGCTTCTGCGGAACTTCCAACACCAAGCGCACCAACTTCGCGCATCGGAGGGAAGATCGTCATGCCTTCGACCAAGCGAACGACACGACCACCTTCATGGTCAATCGATGCGAAGATCTTTGGATTTCCAAGCGCAGCAGATTCGCACTTGATCGCACGAACCAACTCCCCCGCTCCTGCGTGCGTTGTTGCGTTGCGAGCAAAGAGAATCACCCCACTCACTCCTGCGCGCAGCATTTCGCGCAGCGAATCATCCACGACAGTTCCTGCAAATCCAACACAGAGAAGTCGGGCGGCAAGTTTGCGATCTGCGTCGGTTGGCATACAGCGAAATGTAACCGTGAACGCTTTGACGCACCCCGCTGATTTACGGTATAGATCGACATATGTCGATGCACGAATTGACCCGAGCGATACGAGAACGCAATTATGCTGTTTTCGCAGTCGGATTTGCATGCTCTGGATTTGGATTGCAAATGATGACAACGGTCATCCTGTGGGATCTCTGGCTGACAACTCATGATGCTCTGGTGCTTGGCTTGGCGGGGCTCGCACGAGCACTCCCGGTTGTTGCATTAGCGCTTGTCGCAGGCCACACTGCGGATAAATACAGTCGCAAAATGATTTTGGCGATCACGCAGTTTGGATTTGTTGCAATTGCAATTTCTTTTTCCGCGGCAAGTTTTTACGGCGCATCTGTTTGGACTTGGTATGCGCTGCTGGCACTTTCTGGATGCGTACGAAGTTTCAATGGACCGAGTCGCAATTCGCTCATGCCTCTGTTGGTGAAGCCAGAGACTTTTGAAAATGCTGTGGCTTGGAACAGCGGCATCTTTCAAGCGTGTGCGGTGCTTGGACCGATCGTTGCGGGTGCAATCTTGGCAATGGGAGTTCCATCTTGGGGCGTCTTGCTCTTCAGCGCGGGGTTGATTCTGACTTCAGCATTTTTCGTTCTGCAATTGAAACCTCGTGACGCGGCGCGTACCGCTGGAGCAATGACTTTGCAATCCATGTTCGCGGGGATGAGTCACATATATAAGGAGCGCACGATTTT
>CAJCCX010000178.1 GCA_903961015.1 uncultured bacterium | reverse complement strand
TTCTGCTGATGCAACATTGCGCATCGTGCGGCGGAAAACACCATGAAAACCAACAATTTCCGCGATAACAGAAATGCAGACAACGGATCTTTGGACGCTCCGTCTCGATTGGTTGGTCTACACCCACGCGGACGCGAAGTATTGGAACTGGACTGATGATCTCGGTCGCCACGCGCAAGAGCAGTGTGGCGATGGGCGTCGCAATCTTTTCGTGGCTCACGCTTGTCTTCGTCAGTGACCTTGGATTGATGGCTGGCGCAGTCGCACTTCGAATGCGAATTGAAAATCTTTTTGCGCTCAGTTTGGTCAACCCGATGCAAGTTTTCAAGATGTGGGCGCTCGTTAGTTCAGATACATCCCTCGACGTTCTTGGTCCAGCCGGGCTGTATGCAACAGACATATGGGGCGCAGGTGTGACATGGATCTTTGCATGCGTCATGGTCTTATGGATCATTCTTCCACTGACAGTTGCTGCGTCAATCTTCTCGAGAAGGTCCCCAATATGAGCCGCAATCAGTTGATGACTTGGCTACTCGTCACGGGATTCGTGGTTTTAAATGGATGCGCTCCTGCGATACCAGTGGGCCCCCCAGAGCTGCGACTTGGTCGAGATGAATGCGCAGAATGCAAGATGAGTATTGTTGATCAGCGCTGTGCGGGATGTTTGCTGGTGGGGAGTCCAGATGGTGTTGAGGCAGTTGTCTTTGACGATATCGGCTGCATGCTTGATTACATGAAGGCGAATACAACATTGAAAGTCACTTCGCAATTTGTTCGCGATTATCAGGGGAAGGCTTGGTTGCCTGCCGAATCCGCTTCGTTTCTAGTGAAGTCCTCGGCACACACTGCAATGGGGTCGGGCATCATCGCATTCTTGGACGAGTCTCATGCACGAGTATCCATGAGTGATCTTCGCGGAAGCATCGCATCGTGGGGTGCAGTCGTCGCATCCAAAAGTTCTGATTGATCCAGTGTGATTTGGCTGATCACGTTTGTTCATTGGATAACCAGTGAGATGCGGTTAGGTATTCTGCTCGATGTGAGCAAATCAAATGAATCCTGCAATGATTCATGGACCACGCGGAGACTGGTCTCGCTGTTCATCGGACCCCTCGTGGGATTCTTGTTCTGGTTGTACTTCCGTCCAATCACGTCTGATTCAGCGGCCCTTTCCTCGGCAGGGGCGATGGTGATCGGATTGCTTGGTTGGATGGCAATCTGGTGGGCGACGCAGGCGGTCGATCTTGCAGTGACGGGTCTATTGCCAATCGTGGTGCTCCCACTCTTGCGTGCATCAACGGCGGAGCAAGTTTTAGCGCCATATGCGAACGACGTCATTTTCCTCTTTGCAGGTGGATGTGTGCTGGGGATTGCGCTTGAGCAACACGGACTTGGAAAGCGCTTCTTGTTATTGACGATTCGCTGTATCGGAGATTCGCCCGGTCGAATTGTTGCAGCCTTCTTGATCGTGGCAGCGCTGATCAGCGCATGGGTTTCCAATACAGCGACGGCGGCCATGATGTTGCCTCTCGCAACTGCCGCAGTTGCCATGTATGCAGTCAAGGGGACGGCCGATGGCGCGACCATCAAGGCCACGGCAAATTTTCAGCGGGCGGTTCTGTTAGCAATCGCATACGGCGCCAGCATCGGCGGTGTGATGTCCGTGCTTGGCAGTCCACCCAATCCCATCGGAGTCGAGTGGATCAATGCGAACGGTGGCAGCATGGACTTTGTTCGGTGGGCTTCGGTCGGAGTTCCGGCTGGAGTTCTGATGATGCTCTGTGCCCAGTTCATTTTCTGGTTCGTCTTTCCATTTCATGGATTGCGCCGACCGAACACGGACATCGGCGAAGCAGGTTCAAGCCCCGGATCCCCTCAAGTTCCACTGACCCGCGCGGCAAAATTGACCCTCATTATCTTTGGAGTTGCAGTGGTCTCGTGGGTTGGTGCACCGTTCCTTAAATCCTTGGTTCCAGATTTGATGCTGAAGGATGGGCTTATCGCCGTCGCGGCAGCGATTGCGCTCTTCATATTGCCAGCAGCGCGGGGCAGTGCAACGCCCATTGTGCCGTGGTCGCAAACGGAGCGATTGCCGTGGGGTGTCTTCATTCTCTTTGGCGGTGGACTGAGCCTCGCCGACGCGATGCAGCGAACGGGTGTTTCACAGATGATCGCTCAAAGCGTCACCGGGCTCGGTGGGGTTCCTGAACCTTTCATCATTGCAGGAGTTGCGACGATTATGATTTTCGCAAGTGAGATTGCTTCGAATACGGCGCTTGCCGCAACGGCCGTCCCGATTCTCGGTGCGATGGCGCCAGGGCTTGGAATCGCTCCTGAGAAATTGGTCGTCACCGCAGTACTTGGGGCAAGTCTCGCGTTCATGCTTCCTGTTGGGACGCCGCCCAATGCAATCATTTTTTCAACGGGATTGATTCCAGTTCGAGAAATGATCAAGGTTGGTTTTTTGTTGAATCTCTGCGCGGTGATTGTGATCACAGTGGTCTGTACTTGGCTGATGTGACGGGTTAACTCTTGAAGCCAAGAACAGGCGAAAGACAAAGATTATTCTTCTGTATTCAATATAACGAATTGACGATCTTGATTTCGTGGTATTCTTGGTTTCATGAGATTTGCAATGAAATCAATGCCGACAATCGTTCACCCTTGTGTGTTGGATCCTTTGGAGGTCGCAGCCTCTCGCGTCGCACTTGCGAAATACGAAACTGGATCAGACGATCTTCCAGAGTTAGAGACAATATTTGTTCGGCAGAACTTTGTCGCATATGAGCCCCGTGAGCATCAGATTTGGAGTCGACTCTGCCAACAGCAACGTACATACCTTCCGCTCCATGCAAGTACGCATTGGCTCGATGGAGCGCGTGCCCTTGAGATTGACCACGACCATGTTCCAGTGATCGCAGACGTTTCGAATAAACTCAAATCGCTGACGGGGTGGGAAGTTCGTGCGGTGACTGGTTACTTGCCCCCCCGTGCATTTTTCGCGTGCCTCGCTCGCAAGATCCTCCCTGTGACGGTCGTTGTTCGCGATCCCGAGCACGAGGGATACTTGCCAGAACCTGACGCATTTCATGACATCTTTGGCCACACGCCGCTCTGTGCAGACAAGCAGATGGCCCGAATCTTGGAAAGGTTCGGTCACGCGGGAGTCAAGGCGGATGCCGCACAACTCGTACGCCTGACCAATGTGCTCTGGTTTACTGTTGAATTTGGCCTGATTCGCGAGCAAGATCACATTCGAATTCTTGGTGCGGGTCTTGCATCGTCGCCTGCGGAATCACTTTATTGCTTGCAGTCGCCCGAAGTCATTCGGCGCCCATTTGATCCTGCGATTGTCGCCGCGACATCGTTCGAAATCGATCACTTCCAGAAGCAACTATTCGTGCTCGATGATTTGGCTCAAATCAATTCCTACCTCGACACCGAAGGCGCACCAAAGGTTGGTTGCGGTGGAACGTGTCGAAATGGTTCGGCTTGTTCGAAGAACAAAGAACACTCTGCAAATGGCAATCATGCATCGCATGCTGTAACACATTCTGCATCGCCAACCCTCCTTCAAAGTGCGCCCGCAGATCCACTGGCGCTTCTTGGAGTCGATCACATTGGACTGCATGTTGGAAATGCGCTCCAAGCTCGTACGTACTACGGAGCGAACTTCGGATTCATGGCGGATCAATTCAGCGATCTGACAACAGGGAGTCGCGATAAAGCATGCCATCTTCTTGTTCAAGGCGACATTCGCCTCATGCTGATGACGGGCTTGACGCCAAATCATCCCGCCAGTTTGGATGTTGCGCGATATGGTGACGGAGTCAGCGATGTCGCTTTCACTGTGCGCGACGCAGAAGCTGCGTATGAGCAGGCTTTGCGCAATGGTGCGAAGAGTGCATACGAGCCAGTTGAAATTCGTGATGGCGACGATGTCGCTGTTTTTTCAGGCATTCAGGCATTTGGTCGATGCGTTCACAGCCTTGTCAGTCGCCGCGGTCGATGTGGTGATGTGAATGGGAATATGGGGGAGTTGTTCGCGCCGAATTTCAGAAAGGTCGTCAATGATCCAATGAATGACCTGAATATCCAGCGACCATGCGGCCTTTGTGCTGTCGATCACTGCGTTGCCAATGTGGGGCTTGGCCAAATGAATACATGGGTGGACTGGTATAGCGAAGTGTTTGGGTTCAAGTTGTTCAAGCACTTTGATGACCAAGATATTTCAACGAAATATTCAGCGTTGATGTCCAAGGTGATGGACGGCGGTCGAAGCGTCCTCAAGATTCCAATCAATGAGCCGGCAGCAGGGTTGCGTAAGAGTCAGGTTCAGGAGTATTTGGATTGGCATGACGGAACTCCTGGCGTCCAGCATTTGGCATTTCGAACGAGTGACGCACTCGCAACCGTCGGCGAACTGCGCCGTCGTGGCGTTGCGTTTTTAGGATTGCCCGACACGTATTACGAAAGTGTTTGGGATCGAGTTGAAGGTGCGCTCGGGCGATCCATCGATGAGTCGCATGCTCGCGTGAAATCGCTTGGACTTCTCCTCGATTGCGACGAAGAGGGATATCTCCTTCAGGTATTTACAAAGCCTGTCCAAGACCGACCAACGCTATTCGTCGAAATCATTGGGCGCAAAGGTGCAAAAGGCTTCGGAAAAGGCAATTTTAAAGCCCTTTTTGAAGCGTTGGAATTAGAGCAAGAGCGCCGCGGAAATCTCTGATTTATGTAGTCACTCAGTCGTTCGTTCTTCATTTTCTTTCACACGGAGCAACAACATGTCTTTCTATATCGCACGTGGTTCGATTCCTCACAAGCGTCATGTTCGTCATATGGTCGACGGCCATCTTGTTTTCGAAGAAGTCTTTGGGAACGAAGGGTTCTCTGGCACGATGAGCACGATCTATCACCGGCATCCCCCAACGGCAGTCGAGTCATGCGAAATGAGTCGTGTCGTCGAGCCAACGTATGTGCAGGAGCGTGCGCTTCGCATGCGGCATCTTCGCACTCAGAATCTGCGTCCAGAAGGCGATCCAATTACAGGTCGTAAAGTGTTGCTTGGCAATGCAGATGTCGAAATATCGATGTGCGTTGCGAAGGAATCGATGCCGACGCTGTACAAGAACGGTCAAGCTGATGAATGCATATTTCTTCAGTGTGGATCTGGATTGCTGACCACGATTTTCGGACGACTTCAGATGCATGCGCGAGACTTTGTTGTCATTCCAAAGGGAACTATCTATCGAATGGATTTCGACTCACCTGGTGCGCGGTTTGTGACGATGGAGTTTGTCAACGGGTCACATGTGCAAGCGCCACCACGGTATCGGCAGGGAGGCGTCGGGCAATTTCTAGAGAATAGCCCGTACTGCGAGCGTGACATTCGTCCACCTCAAGGGCCATTTGGAACTCCCAAGAGTGCAATGGTTGATGGGTTGTATGAAGTCATCGTGAAGGCGCGTGGAGCGCTGCATTCTTTTCGATATGCGCACGATCCAATGGACATCGTTGGATTCGACGGCGTCTGTTGGCCGTACTGTTTTCATGCGCTCGACTTCGCGCCGATCGTTGGACAATTGCATCAACCGCCACCAGTCCATCAGGTCTTCGAAGGGCACAACGCGGTGATTTGCTGTTTCTGCCCAAGACCACTCGACTTTCATCCAGAAGCCATTCGTGTGCCATACGCGCATTCAAATGTCGATAGCGACGAAGTGATGTTTTATGCTGATGGTCACTACACGGCGAGGAGGGGAGTTGAAGAGGGTTCAATGACATTGCATCCTCTGGGAATTGCACACGGTCCACATCCTGGCACCGTTGAAGCAACGATGGATCAGCATTCAACGAACGAACTCGCTGTGATGTGCGATACATTCCGCCCCCTCGCGCCAACGCAGGAAGCAATCAGTATTGAGGATCCCAAGTACGTGTCGAGTTGGCGTCCGCAAACAGCAAACTTGCTCGCTCCAACGGGTGAAGCGTTCGCCACCGTTGGGGTGAAGGCCTAACTGGGAGACAGAGTTTTCGAGGGAGCGACTGCGAGGGAGCGACTGCTCCCAGTGAAATCACCCAGCTTTGGGTGACCGCGGCTTTCGTGCGCGATAGCTTTCTCGGCGAGCAACCTTCGGCTTTGTTCCCGATGGAACTGGGCGATGTCCTTGTTCCTGATATGCAACGCGAAATGCCTCAAATGTTGTCTTGTCAAGAAATTGGTCAACGTTTCCCTGAAGGCCGACGAGCGAATCGTGCAATGCGCAGGGGGATCCAGCTCCACATATTCCGCCACCGAATGGACAGTTTGGACTTGTGTCTGGTCTTTCGAAGAGGTTATGGATTTCGCGAAGCGTGATCTCTTTCGGCGTGCGAGTGAGGGTATATCCACCACCAGGTCCACGCGATCCGCGGACGATTCCAGCCATGGAGAGTGCAGTCAATATCTTTGCAACGAATGGAGCTTGGAGTCCTCGCGCAACAGCAATTTCTTCAGCGTTGAGTCGCGATACCCCGTTGTCATAAATTTCCGCAAGTCTGCTGACCGCTGCGATTGCACATTCTGTTTGCTTTCCGTACAAAGAGATCTCCTTTGCCGAAATATATATGAATCACACAAAGTGCGTATGTGACGCATGTGCGTACATTGTTGAGAGGCGCCATGCGGTACACCATGAAAAACTCGAACGCACAACCGCGATTGCCACTTCCTAAGTCGCTGTGGATTCTGAGCGGAATCAGTCTCTTCGCAGATCTCGCAGGAGAAATGACCTATCCGCTGCTTCCGATGTTTGTCATCGGCGTGCTCGGCGCAAGTCCTGTGGCGCTCGGGTTGATCGAAGGAGTTGCGGAAGCGATTGTCAGTATTGTGCGTGGATTGGCTGGATATCACAGTGATTCAAGCGGGCATCGAGTGCGTTGGGTTCGCAGGGGATACGGGTTCGCATGCATTGGAAAGGCGATCATTGCGATTGCGGGTGGTTGGGGAATGGTCTTCAGCGGTCGGTTACTGGACCGAATTGGCAAGGGAATCCGAAGTGCACCACGCGATGCGCTGATTGCGGAAAGCGTGCCGGAGTCCGACCGTGGGCGTGCGTTTGGATTTCACCGTGGAATTGATTCGTACGGTGGAGTGGCTGGATCGTTGATCGCAGCAGGGATCATCGCATGGTCCATTGGATCGCGACCAGCGGTTCCTGAGGATGGTTTTCAGTTTCGCATCATCTTCGCATGTGCGGCAGTGGCAGCATTGACAGCATGGGCTCTCACTTTTCTAATTCCACGCACGCATCCTGACAAAGTGCTCGCACGTCGAGAAGCGCACGCAACGGCGCGTCATAAATCATTTGGGCGAGCATTTTGGATCGCAATCGTGGCGTTGGTCTTGTTCTCGCTTGGAAATTCCAGCGACACATTCCTCTTACTGCGTGCGTTAGAACTGGGAAGTACTCCAGTCGAATCAATCCTGATGTATGCCACATTAAGTGCGACCTATGCCATCGCGAGTTATCCCATGGGATTGTTGAGCGATCGGTTCGGTCGCTGGCATGTCCTCGCGACTGGATGGGTCCTGTACGCCATTTCATACGCTTCATTCGCGCTTGTTTCAGCTGAAACTCGTGTCGGACTGTGGGGGATCTTTGCGATTTATGGCGTCAGCGTCGCGTGTATAGAAGGAACTGCGCGAGCTCTGATCGTCGACTGCGCCCCGAAGGAAAGGTTGGCGACTGCGCTTGGAATTTTTGGATTTCTGCAAGGAATTTCATTGTTGATCGCAAGCCTCTTTGCTGGGTGGCTTTGGAGCACTGGCAACGCACAGGTCGTCTTTTGGATCGGCGCACTCTTTGCTGCGATCGCTTTGGGAATATTGCCCTGGCTGCCCCGGTTGGAATTGCGTTCGTCGTAGGCCCTCGACCACTGCGGTCTAGAGCGGCCGCCGTTCGCGGACTCGAAAACTTTCACGAGGTAATTTTCCGTTGTCATTTGCGATGGCACCTGCGATCGCGCTTGGCATGACTGATGCGATAACAGCAACAGCTTCAGCATCAATTTCTTCGTCCTGTGCAGCGCGGCGAAAAATTTCAAATGTTGTCTCCGCCAGGAAAGTTTTGACAGTTCGCTGCACTTCAACAAGCTTGTCATGGAGTGCACAATTTTTGCCAACGCCGCATATGCCTCCGCCGAAAGGGCAGAGGTTTGATGGATCTTCACGTTCAAAGACGTCTGCCACCTCCTGAAACGAAATCTCCGCAGGCGCTCGTGAAAGTGCATATCCGCCGCCAGGTCCTGGCGAGCCGACGATGAGATTTGCTTGCGAGAGTGATGTCAAAATTTTTGCGAGCATCGGCCCAGGAAGGGCTCGCTGCTGTGCAATATCAACTGCTGACAAGCGCGTTTGGGCACCATCCCAAACTTCCGCAAGGCGACTCATCGCCCCAATCGCACGCTGTGTTTGCTTTCCGTACATATGAGGGGCTCCTTGGTTCGATCGAATTTGCTCGGAAAGATCTGCTACGCATTTGAGAGTCGGAGAAAAAGACTCCTTTTCATAATTTAAGAAATCTATGTCTCCTATTCTAACATAATTACGATATCATGGTCTGTGATTCGTTGATGGAGTTTCGTAAAGATTTTTCGTCGGTATTCAATTTCTCGGCATTTCAGAGTTCCGCTTGGAGCCATTCCGAGAAAAACGCCTCGATTTGGAGAGAACTTCCGTATGAGTCAGCAACCAGAAACCTCGCCGGCCACGCTCGAATCGTTCAGTTACGACGACGACATTGTTCGTAAATTCGTCTTCGTAACGATGCTGTGGGGTGTCGTGGGCATGTTGGTGGGGGTGATCATCGCCGTGCAGCTCACCATGCCGTCGGCGAATCTTGGAGAGTTTCTCTCGTTTGGGAGACTTCGTCCGCTCCATACGAATGCGGTCATTTTCGCATTCGCTGGGAATGCAATCTTCGCAGCGGTTTATTACTCCAGTCAACGCCTGCTCAAGGCGAGGATGTTCAGTGATCTCTTAAGTCGGATTCATTTCTGGGGTTGGCAATTGATCATCGTTGCGGCCGCTGTCAGTTTGCCGCTTGGATTTACTCAAGGCAAGGAATACGCAGAACTCGAGTGGCCGATCGACATCGCGGTCGTGTTGATTTGGGTTGTGTTTGCGGTGAACTTCTTCGGCACGATTGCTGTTCGCCGAGAACGACATCTGTATGTCGCGCTCTGGTTCTACATCGCGACGGTTGTGGCGATTGCTGTTCTATACATCTTCAATAATCTCGCCATGCCCGCTGATTGGCATCGCAGTTATTCGATTTATGCGGGCAGCCAAGACGCATTTATGCAGTGGTGGTATGGCCACAACGCCGTTGCGTTCTTTCTGACGACCCCATTCCTAGGGATCATGTACTACTTTCTTCCAAAAGCAGCAGGGCGGCCAGTGTTTTCATACCGATTGTCAATCGTCCACTTCTGGAGTCTCGTCTTCATTTATATCTGGGCCGGGCCGCATCATCTCCATTACACATCGCTCCCCGACTGGGCTTCGACAGTTGGAATGTTGTTCAGTCTGATGTTGTGGATGCCATCTTGGGGTGGGATGATCAACGGCCTTCTGACTTTGCGCGGCGCGTGGCGACGTGTTGCGGAAGATCCGATTCTCAAATTTTTCGTCGTGGCAATTACTTTTTATGGCATGACCACCTTTGAAGGTCCGCTTCTCAGCGTGAAGAGCGTGAATGCGCTCAGTCATTACACCGATTGGACAATCGCCCATGTTCATGCTGGAACGCTAGGTTGGGTTGGATTCATGATCTTCGGCATGGTGTATTGGCTTGCCCCTCGATTGTTTCAGGCGCCAATCGCAAAGCCTTCGTGGGTGAACCTTCACTTTTGGATCGCAACGGTTGGAATCATTTTGTACATCATCCCGATTTATGCGGCGGGATTGACGCAGGGACTCATGTGGCGAACGTTCAATTCAGATGGCGTTCTGCAGTACGACTTCTTGTCAACGGTTACAAAATTGACTCCGCTGTACTGGATTCGTTCGATCGGAGGGACGCTGTATTTGACCGCCGCATTGATCGGTTGTTCGAATTTACTGATGACATGGTTGCGTCGTCCGCGTTTGTATGACGTGCCCGTGTATCAGGCGGCGCGTCTCTCAAAGTCGTGGAGACCACATCCATCGCCGCCATCTACATTGCCGCCCAACAGTGTGCTGCCAGTCGGATTCGCACTCGATCGATTCGCGCGACTTCGGTGGCACCGCGGATTTGAGGGATTACCGCTGATATTTATCGTGTGGGTCGCGATCGCGATCGTGGTCGCAAGTCTCTTTGAGATTGTCCCGATGTTCACGATTCGCAGCGATATTCCGCGCATTTCTACTGTCGAACCGCTGACGCCACTCGAATGCATCGGGCGTGATATTTATGTCAGCGAAGGTTGCGTCAATTGTCACTCGCAGATGATTCGACCGCTCGTTGCTGAAACCGAGCGATACGGTGAGTATTCAAAGCCTGGCGAGAGTGTGTTTGACCATCCGTTCCTCTGGGGAAGTCGTCGGATTGGTCCTGATCTTGCTCGAGAAGGCGTTCGAAATCCAAGCGCACTTTGGCATCTTCGCCATTTCAATAATCCTGTTGATACAAGTCCTGGATCGATCATGCCGAGGTTCGCACACCTTGTTGATCAACCGATCGATTGGTCTCAAGCGACGCAGGCCGTTCAGACGCTTCACGCTATTGGCGTTCCGTACAGTCCGGAAACGATTACCAACGCACAGGACTTGGCTCATGCGCAGGCAATAAAAGTATTTGATCAGTTGATCACTGAAAATGGAAAGCCAGACGGTCTTGAGGATGTCAAAGACACGAAAGTGCTTGCTGTGATTGCGTATCTACAACGGCTTGGGACAGATCTCAATAAGCCAATTGCGTTGTCGCCTGCAGCTCCAACCGTCAATGCTCCTGGCACCGCAGCGCCAACGGGAGGTTCACAGTGATTCGCGCACCCTTGCAGATGCTCGCACTCGCCGGTCTCTGGCCGATGATTGCGTTAGTCATTTTTATAGTCTTGTTCTTTGCAATTGTTGCATACGTTTTTATGGTTCCAAAGTCTTCGTGGCAGAGAGACGCTGAATTGCCTCTTGACCGCCCGACTCACACTCCAGAGAACAGCGAGAAACCCCATGCCTGATTCAAATACACATCACAACGTTGATCCATTGGATCTCAACCTTCTTCCTCATGATGCCGACGGTATTCGGGAGTACGACAATCCAATGCCGTTTTGGTGGTCGGCAATTTTCTGGGCGTCGTTTGGCTATGCACTGCTGTACGCCATGTACTTCATGATGGGTGTGGGCCCAAGCGTTCAAGCGGACTATCAATCTGACATGGGAGTTTTTTATGAGGAGCAATTCGCAAAACTCGGTGACCTGCAACCAACGCCGGAGACTATTCGGGGATTAATGGTCGACCCCAAAATGATGCAGGCAGCGACTGGGCTCTTCGCAAGCAATTGCGCTGTCTGTCATGCAAAGGATGGCGGGGGTGGAACCGGTCCGAATTTGTGTGACGGCTCATACATCAATGTGAAGAGCATTGGCGATATCTACACCGTGATATCTGGCGGAGTGGTCCCTCGAGGAATGCCTGCATGGGAGAAGCGATTCCCCGTTCCGCAGCGCGTATTGCTCGCTGCATATGTCGCACACTTTCGAGGCACAACACCAGCTGTTCCCAAAGCTCCGCAAGGTGAATCTATTGCGCCATGGAATCCGTAATGAGTCCCGATTTCACACTACCTCAGTTAGATGAAAGAGTTCTTTCGACATTGAACTGTGACGGAAGCAGACGATGGCTCTCCCCGCGTGAGGTACGAGGCAGTTTTTGGACGTCACGATTTGTCGTGGCTTGGTCATTGATTGTGGTCTTTACGGTGCTTCCGTGGTTTCGTATTGCTGGCAAGCCTCCGCTCTTGCTCGATGTCATGCTTCGGCAATTCACATTCTTTGGAACGACGTTTCGGCCTACGGAAACACTGCTGTTGGCACTGCTCATTTTGTCAATCTTCGTGGCGGTCTTTCTCTTGACGGCAATCTACGGACGCGTTTGGTGCGGCTGGGCATGCCCACAAACCGTCTATCTGGAATTCGTCTATCGACCGATCGAGCGATTCTTCCTTGGTGCAGGATTTGGCAAGCCCAAACAAGCTGTTGCGCCGTGGCGACGAGTCACGATGTATGCCGTCTTCCTGCTGCTGAGCGCACACCTTGCCAACACGTTTCTTGCATATTTCGTTGGCACAGACCGATTGATTGGTTGGACGTTGAGATCGCCAGCAGATCATCCCGTGGCCTTTGGAATTTTCGCAGCAACCGTGGCGATGATGATGTTCGACTTTGTTTTCTTTCGCGAACAACTTTGCACAATCGTTTGTCCCTATGGCAGATTTCAAAGTGTCCTGCTTGACCGCGACTCACTCGTGATCGGTTACAACAAGGAGCGTGGCGAACCACGATCGAGGGTGGCAGCGCGTCGAGAATTGGAGTCGGCTGGAGCGCCTGTTGGCGACTGTGTTGAGTGCATGAAATGTGTTCAGGTCTGTCCAACCGGCATCGACATTCGAGAGGGTCTTCAATTGGAATGCGTCAACTGCGCGCAGTGTGTTGACGCGTGCGATGAGGTCATGGAGAAAATCGGCAAGCCAAAGGGATTGATCCGATATTCCACTCAGAACCTATTTGAGGGGGTGAAACAAAAAGGTCCTCGATTTCGGGTTGCGATCTATCCGGCCATTCTTGCAGTGTTGCTTGCCGCATTCGTCACACTTCTCATTCGGCGCGAGCCTGCTCTGATCGAGCAAACGCGATTGGCGGGATCCAATTTCAAGGCGACGCTTTCGGGTGAAATCGCAACGCCGATTCGATTGCTCATTGAAAATCACACGCATCTCTCGGAGCGATATTCGGTCTCAGGGATCGGCGATGTTTCAGTTCTAGGCGATATTCCCAACGTGACGGTCGAGGCATCGGAAGCTGGATCAATCGACATCACGGTCTTGTGTCCCGCACACTCATTTGGTCGAGGCAGTCGGCTTGGCGACATTTTCGTGCATGATGAACACGGGTTCGGCAAGGTCGTCCATCTCACAATTGCAGGTCCGTTCTCGATAAAACAATCCGCAGGTCATGCGAAGGAAGTGAGTGGCGAGAGTCGAAACCATGAGGCGAAGGAGCGTCGTCACAAATGAGCCAAAGTTCCATGCGAAAATTGATCGGTTGGAAATTTCTCGAAAATCGCTGGGCTCTTGTTCCAGTTGTGATGTTGTCGTGCACCGTCATCGGAGCAACTGCGATGGTCACGCTTGCTTTGGGCGATGGAAGTGCGACAGCCGCGGAGCCCGACTCTTACAGAAAGGGTGCTGCATGGGATGAAACAAATCGCCAGATCGCCGAAAATGGCGCGCTTGGTTGGGTCGTGACGCCGTGCATCGTGGCGGGGCATGAGGATCCACGTTCGGCGCGTTTGGAATTGACGATCGCTGATAAGTACGGGGTGAAAATTGAAGGCGCAGTTGTTACTACAGAAATGTTTCCGATTCGTGCTGCTGATTCTCGCATCAAGCTCGCATTATCTCCGGAGGGAGCTGGGCGATACGGAATTGATGTTCCTATTCGCATTAACGGCCAGTGGGAAATTCGTGTCACCATCGAGGCAAATGGAAAAATCTATTCGGATCGATTTCGTCGGCACATTGCATTTGTCGCGCCGTCGGCGCTTGGCGTGACATCATCAGCGAAAGGGTTTGATCAATGATCGCTCTCGCCACGAGCATTCTGATTGCGAGCGTCATTGGCAGTCCCCACTGCGCTGGAATGTGCGGTGGAATTGCCGCCTTCTGCGCAGGTGCAGGGGAGTGTGACGGGCGGCGGAGTGCGAGCGCAAGCGCCGTCTATCACAGTGCGCGACTTGTTTCGTATGCGGTCGTTGGGTTGTTGGCCGGCGCGTTTGGAATTCTGCTGAATTCCGGAGGTGCACTTGTCGGCATTCAACATGTCGCTGCGATCATGGCCGGTTGCGCCGTCGCGCTTGTGGGTGTTGCAGTTTTATTGCAGGCGGGCGGTGTAGGTCTCGCAGCAATGCCAATTCCCAATTGGATGAAGGGGATGCTGACTCTGATTCATCGGACGGCTGCTGCAATGCCACCGATTCGGCGCTCGATGGTGATCGGTCTCGCAACACCGCTCTTGCCGTGCGGATGGTTGTGGGCGTTCGCAGCCGTCAGTTCAGGGACGGGAACGATGCTTGGAGGCCTTCTTGTGATGGTTATGTTCTGGGCTGGAACAGTTCCAATCTTGGCGCTCGTCGGCGCAGGTATTGCATCGCTCGGTGGCGATAAACGCCGGATGCTCGCAGCGATTGCGGGTGCGGCAATGATCGGGGTCGGCGTGTACACCGCAGGAGTTCGCGCTCCGCTTGCAATGCTTGTGGCGGAACGGTTGAAT
Source organism: uncultured bacterium (assembly GCA_903961015.1). Lineage (GTDB taxonomy): Bacteria > Planctomycetota > Phycisphaerae > Phycisphaerales > SM1A02 > F1-60-MAGs104. The sequence goes on along the minus strand of CAJCCX010000178.1, from coordinate 20,672 downwards.
GATTCACCTTCATTTGTCGTCGGCGTTTCCACTGTGGATTCAATTCAAATCAAGAAGCCAGCATGTTGTCTGGAAGGTGAGGTCGATCGATGACTCTCGCTGTCGGCACGAATCAAGAATCACTGATTGACGAATCGATTCGTGAGAAGTCATCGCAGGCGCTGTGCACTCACTGCGGTCAGGCGATGCCTAAGAGTTTCCAAACAACGAGTGTAGAAAAATTCTGTTGTGCTGGATGTGAAGCGGTTTGGTTGATGCTGCATGAATGCGGGTTAGAAAAATATTATGCAATGCAAACAGCGGAGGGGTCATCTCCAAATCGACCGCATCGAAATTCGTCACAGGCATACCTCGATCATGCGGAGTTCCAGTCGAGGCATGTTCAAACGTTGGATGATGATCGACTTCGTGCCGAACTTCGCCTCGACGGTCTGAAGTGCGGCGCATGTTTATGGCTCCTCGAAGCGTTGCCTCGGTTGGAACGAGGCCTCATGAATTCGCGTGTAGATCTTGGTCGCTCCGTCATCGCGCTCGAATGGGTTTCGGCCCAGACGTCTCTTTCCAAGATTGCACAGCGAATCGCTGCACTTGGGTATCAGGTGCGTCCAATCGGAACGCTTGCATCGCGCCAGGAGTGGCGACGCCAAGATCGAATCTGGCTTATCGATATCGCCGTCGCGGGTGCAATCAGTGGGAATGTGATGGCAATCGCATTCGCCCTCTACGGCGCACAATTTTCATGGATGGATGATCCCACTCGACAATTTCTTCAGTGGACGAGCGTGTTGCTCGCAGCAATCGCAGTGCTCTGGCCAGGCCGACTCTTCTTGCGAAATGCGATGAATGCAATTCGCGCTCGAAGGCCGCACATGGATCTGCCGATCGCACTCGCATTGGCGGCAGGACTGATCGGTGGTGCAGCCACGACCATCGCCGGTCACTCAGGTGTCTACTTTGAGAGTATTTCGATGTTGGTGTTTCTCTTGCTTGTTGGGCGCTTTGTTCAGTTTCGGCAACAGCGGTCTGCTCGGCACGAAATCGAACTCATTTGCGCGCTTGTTCCGCAGACAGCCCGAAGAGTTTCGCCTGATGGATCACTTGAAGAAATTCCGACTGATGCCCTTCGCCTTGGTGATCAAATCGAAATCCCCGCTGGAGAATCGGTCAGTGCCGATGGCCTCATGCAAAGTGCATATGCACACTTTGATATGCAGCTCCTCACAGGAGAGTCGTGTCCAGTCCGCCGCAATCATGGCGAGTGCGTCTTTGCAGGTGTTCGCTTGCTTGGCGAATCGCCGATTCGTATTGATGTCACGGCTTCGGGATCCAAGACGCGAGCCGCAGGAATTGCCCAGATGGTCGAAGATGCAATCGCCAAGCGCCCTCCAACTGTTGAGTTCGCGAATCGAATCGCGGGATGGTTTTTATTGGTTGTCGTGGTCATGGCAATTGCAGTTGGCATCTGTTGGTGGTTCATCGATCCATCGCGCGTTCCCTCTGTGGTGGTTGCGATGCTCGTCGTCACGTGCCCATGTGCGCTTGGTCTCGCGACGCCATTAACGATGGTTTCTTCGCTGGGTAAGGCTGCCCGAGCGGGAATTCTGATTCGCGGTGGCGATGTTCTTGAACGCATCGCAAAGCGGGGGACGATTGTGTTGGATAAGACTGGGACTGTCACCGAAGGCTCCATGCGCGTGATGTCGGTGGTCGGCGATTGCAAATCTGTGCGACTTGCGGCACTCCTTGAGGCGCACAGTGCGCACCCTGTTGGCAAGGCGATTGTCGAGCATTGGCATAATCACAAGCATGAATCTTTGTTTGAAGAGTGTGCATCACTTGCAACACCCGTTGTCTGCGATGTCCAAGAATTTCTCGGGCAAGGAATTGCGGGCACGATCGATGGTCAACGTCTTGAAGTGGGCAGTGTTGGGTTTGTGACGCGCAGCGGCGCGACATGCAGCGCAGAACTCTTGAGTGGTTGCCAGAGCAGCGTTGTCGAAGGATTCTCGCCAGCGCTGATCGCTCTTGATGGAGTCGTCGTCGCCGTTCTTGCGATTGGCGATCCAGTGCGTATCGATGCAGCAGACTTTGTTCGTGGACTGCAGATGAGTGGATGGAGTGTCTGGTTGGCATCCGGTGATCTTTCGCAGATCACAAATAAAGTCGGTTCAGCGCTTGGAATCGCACCATCTCAGGTTCGTGGCGCATGCACTCCAGAAGAAAAAGTCAGCATTATTCACAGTCAATTACTGCGACCTGTTGTGATGGTCGGTGATGGCGTCAATGACTTGCCTGCGATGGCGGCGGCGGACGTTGGCATTGCAGTTCGTCAAGGCGCACAGGCGACAATCGCCCACGCAGATGTCGCGCTGACTGGGGGAGGACTCCGTCAGGTCATGTCGCTCATCGAAGGTGCGCAGCGCACGATGCGGACGATTCATATCAACTTCGCAATCAGCATTGCATACAACGCAATTGGAGGAACGCTTGCTGCCCTTGGGTTGATCAGCCCGTTCATTGCCGCAGTTTTGATGCCGCTGAGTGGGCTCACGGTCACAGCGGTCGCACTTCGAATGCCGCGATTTTCCTCATCGGCAGATCCATTACGCAGCGGGGTGCGGCAGTGACTCTAATCGTGATCGCAATTCCAGTTGCGCTGCTGATCGCCGCTTCTGCCGTTGCTGCATTTATATGGGCCGCTCGTTCCGATCAATTCGAAGATCTTGATACTCCAGCGGTTCGCATGTTGAATGAAGATCCAGCAATTCAAAATTTGGGTCGTCCCGATGAATATTGATACGCGTTGTATGATAGATTGTCCGCCGTTGGGGCAGAATGTGCACAGATTTATGAGAGAATCACTACCAATATGGAGCATTCATCAATGAGTACTGGCGAATTAAATTCGGCGGCTGATCGCATTCCAACATACTCAAGCCTTCAACGAATTCTTGTTGCGACCGATTTCTCGAAGCAGGCGTCCGAGGCTCTTGAGTGGGCGATGCAACTTGCTATCGAACAGAGTGCGGAGTTGATTCTTGTGCATGCGATTGATGCCACTCTGCCATGGCTGGCAGAGCAAGGCGGTCCGCTTGAGAAAATAGTCCGTGAAAATCTGGAGGCGCTGCGCAAGATTGTTGCGGCGAAGAAGATCCTTGTTCGCACGGAGTGTGCGATTGGAAAGCCGTGGTTCGTTGTTTCTCAGTTCGCCGAAGAGTCCAAAGCAAATCTGATTGTTGTTGGAGCGCATGCCAGCTCGACAGTCATGCAGCGCGTCATGGGTGCGACTGCGAATCGGCTGATCCAAGTCACATCGATTCCGGTGGTGGCATATCGCAAACGGTTGAAGCCAAATGCGCAGGGCATTCAGACGATTCTCGCATCGACGGATTTTTCACAGGAGTCGGCGCGGGCAATTGGATATGCCATCAGTTATTTTTGGCAGGCGAACGTTCAGCAACGCCTCGTTCTGCTGCATTCGTTGCCAATTCCGCTGCTCTATATCGATATCAATATCCCAATCCCGTCGCCTGAATTTTGGGGTGAAACCGAAGCTTCTGCTCGTGAGCACTTGAAGTTGTTCGCGACTCAGTTGCGCCGCGAAGGGCTCGAGATCGACACCAAAGTGGCTCGTGACAGTCCAGTCGATGCCGTGTTGCGCGAGGCGGAAGCAGTTGGCGCAGACCTCATCGCCATCGGAACGGTTGGCCGAACCGGCATCAATCGATTTCTCCTCGGAAGCATTGCGGAGCAAATTTTGCATTACGCCCCGTGCCCAGTGCTGACTGTGCAGAGAGAAGCAGCCCAAACTTCTGGACTTCGTAGCGTCGTTTAATTGTTCGGCGAATCAATGGAGTTTCATTCATGCAGCGGATTAATCATCTTTCGTTTTCAGTTCTGACATGCCTTCTAACATGCCTTCTGGCGTCCTGTGCTGGTAGTCAGGCGAACGATTCGTCGGCTCAAGCAAGTTCGCTCAAAGCGGCAAGCGCATTCGATACGCCACCGCAAGCCACGATGTCCGGCGTCATGCAATCGAAACTTGTTCATGCACAGGCGCTTCTCGATGGACTCGTTGTGAGTGATTACACAAAAATTGAGGGAAACGCACTCGCGCTCAAACGCATCAGTGAGGGCGGCGAGTGGATTGTCAATGATTCCGCAGCCTATTTCGCGATGAGTTCGCGGTTTCGCGAAATTTGCGATCAGATGGCTGGCCACGCACGAGCGAAACAATTAGATGCGGCATCGGATGACTTTGCGGTCTTGACGCACACCTGCGTTGCATGCCATACATACCTCCGTGCAGAACGTGCGATGAAGGGAATGCCTGGACGAATTTCGATGCTGCCGCTCTCGGTGTCACCTCTCTCGGTGCTACATCAAGCCGCAGAATCACTCACAGTTCAGTGATGAGCCGTGAATTCAGCTTCCGCTCTTTGCTGATTCGCTGCGTGGTTCAAGAGAGCGAACAACGGTAGGGTGGGTAGCGATTTCACTTGGTTTCAGGTTTGCGATGTCGCAATCATGAAAAATAGCCTGCGTACTCAAGTCCGCAAGCTGCTCACGAATCAAACCCAAGACGCGTGATGGCGCGAAAACGTTCACGCTCTCAATCTTGGATTCCTGGGTGACCTTCTTCATCCAACGGCAAACATCCGCGGCAAATCGCTTGTGAAGTTCCTCTTGTTCGTGCCCAACCGAAGCCGTCCGCTTTGCGGATCCATCGACTCCACCCTGTCCGAGAATCGAAGGGCGGTCATGCTCATGGAAGTCTTCCCACGGATTGTCGAGAGTTGCCTGCTGATCTGCATGCCATCCGTGATTTGGTACACGGTGGCAACTCAGCAAATTTGCTTGGCGAAAATTGATTGTGATGACCCACTGAACGGCGGATGATTGAGGCATTGTGTGACTCTCTCTTTCTATGTAATAGCGTATAAAGAAAAGTGGAATTCAGTGTGCACTTGCGTGCTATTTTGGCGTCCAGTCAACGTCCTTGCGTTCTGCGCGACATTGATCGACCTGCAACCGATGGACCTCGATGCGCATGTGGCATCTTTGGTGCGTGCGTTTGTTCGGGCGCATGTTGGCGCTGAGGCGAATGTCCTCGCTGAGGAGAGTTGCGACGCTGTGGATTCGCTGGTGGTTTTGCTTGGATTGACTGCGCCGGTGCTTGTGGCATCGGTGGCAAAGATGTTGGCAGCGGCAAGAGTGGAATTTGCTTGCGTGTCAATTTTTCTACGCTTCGCAGAAGTCCACGCTCTTCAGTCGAGCAGAATGTGATCGCAATTCCAGAAGCACCTGCACGAGCTGTGCGACCAATGCGATGCACATACGCCTCGGGCTCCATCGGAAGATCGAAGTTGATCACATGCGTGATGCCGTCAACATCAATTCCGCGTGCTGCAATATCAGTTGCAACAAGCACGGGAGATTCACCAGAGCGAAACGCCTCGAGGGCACGAATTCGATGATTTTGAGCCTTATTACCGTGGATTGCCTGCGCACTCACGCCAGCAGCATGCAGTCGTTTCACAACGCGATCTGCGCCATGCTTGGTCTTCATAAACACAAGAGTTCGCTCGACGCCTTTCGAAGCAAGCACGTACAGCAACAACTGAGTCTTCTGCGCAGTCGACACCTGATAGAGATGTTGTTCGATACGGTCGACTGTTGACGAAGCAGGGGTGACAGCGACGCGAACTGGATCCTTCATAAAAGAATCTGCAAGATGCTTGATCTCGCTCGGCATGGTCGCCGAAAAAAGCATCGTCTGTCGTTTGGTCGGTACGACCGCCATGATGCGGCGAATTGGATCTATGAAACCCATGTCAAGCATTCGGTCTGCTTCGTCAAGCACAACGAATGAGATTGATCGAAGGTCAACGAGTCGTTGTTGCATCAAATCCATCAAACGTCCTGGGGTTGCAACGAGAATGTCAACGCCATTACGAAGTGCATTCACTTGAGGTCGTTGTCCGACGCCTCCATAGACAACGGCACATTTGATTTGCGTTCGACGGCCATACGCAGCGAAGCTCTCGCCGATTTGTGCGGCGAGCTCGCGCGTTGGCGCCAAGATCAATGCGCGTGGTGCACGCCCGTGCAAAAGCGGAGTTGCTGGTGTTGATTTGCCAATGAGTTGGTTCAAAATTGGTAGCGCAAACGCAGCTGTTTTGCCAGTTCCTGTTTGTGCAATGCCCAAGACATCGCGCCCTTCAAGCGCAGGCGGAATTGCTTGCGTTTGAATTGGAGTTGGCGTGGTGTAACCCTCGGCGTTGAGAGCGTCGAGCAATGGCTTGACCAAATTGAGTGAAGAGAATGCGGACGGGGGAGAGACTTGAGAGACAGTGTCGTGTGACAAAATGAAAACAACTTTCTAACCACTGGTCTATTCGGAGACCGTTGGTCTGTGTACTGGACGGATCTGGCACCACCGCGGACGAGCCGGGAAGAAGCAGAATCAGGCCTATTGGCACTGATGGGGCGCTTCCGATGCGCCACCAAAAGTTGCCGGCTGAATCCCAGAGAAGTGTCGCAAGCAAAGTGCTGCAACCTGAGGCTTACCGGCGGGGTAGATCCCGACTATAGCACAAAGTTTGTTTGAGGCAAGTTTTTTATTGAAATCGATTCGAAACTGAAAGCATCACATTTGCCTCAAGAACTGCATCTGGAGTTGGTTCTGGGACTCTGATCAATTCCAATTGCTTGCTTAATGAAGTGAGAGCGGACGCAAAGTTGTCGCTGCTTATTGTGGAGGCCATACGCATCGTCCGTAAAAGTTCTGCGTAATAGGCGATACCACTCAAGAGGTTCTGCTTGAATTCTATGAAATAGTGAATCTCTTTATTCGCGGGACTCGGACTCGCTCGCCGAAGTCGTTCGATGAAGTAATCGGCGTAGATTCGAAGTTCATTGATGAACATATGGGGGCGACTCTCCAGTGGATTGAAAACGCTGATCCTTCCATAAATATGCCCAACCATCTCTGACAATGAACAGACTCTCGAAAAATATGCGATGTTGGGACCAGGGCATATCGCTGGCGTCAGTTCAGTTTTCTTCACTGTGATCCCGTACTTCAAAAGAGCTCCGTCTCCAAGATTTCGGCAGATGCACGACTTTTCAAGAATGGGCGCTGTCTTGGCGGCGAAATCGGATGCACTCAAATCGAGTTTCTGAATCTCTTTCAGCTTCTTTCGTTGGTACTCCCGCGATGCGACGCACAAAGGTTCGCCGAACTCAGTGTTCAATGCGAGATGTTTGTTGAGGCATGGACTGCCTGGCTTTCGAGCGTCGATTCGTGAGGACCTCTTTTCTTCGCTGGCTGAATTGCGGAGGTTGTAATAGGGGACTCCCAGTGGAGAACTGTCGCTGAGATAGACATCCTTGTCCTTTGCCAGAAGCGCATCCAAGGTCGACTGATCAACTGCCGTGACTTCTGGCACCAACAGAAATGGAGTGCCCCATCCAACGGAATGCACGTCGTAATGTTCCAAGAGGAAATCGTGCTCCTCTGCCGTGCCGACGCCACCTTGTGCAGTGACAAGAACGGGATAGGGCGCAGATGGCGCAACTCGATTCCCTTTGAGGAGTGCGGATTGATAGATCGGAAAGAGTTGATCAATCAATTCGCGCTTCTTGTGTTTGAACTCATCAAGTATTGGTCCGAGCAAATGCCCCGCCGTGGGAAATGCGTGGCCGCCGCAATTCAGTCCAGACTCGACGCGGAACTCGCTCACCCAGACGCCTTTCTTGGCAAGGGTTCTTGCTTGGATCGATGCGGATCTAAAATCGCTGACTTTGAGCACGACTTTCTTGCGTGGAGACTCCCCGATCCCCGCATAGAAATCATCAAATTCAGCGACATAACTATAAAGATACGGATTCAGCCCCGCGGAAAAAATGACTGATGATCGCAGCGAACTATTTGCATAGCCACGCAGCGCCGCAAGTGCATCCGAAAATTCTCGCGGCAACTTTTCTCCCTTGAATGAGTTTTCACGGTCGGCTTTGGTCATGATGTTGACATCAATAGAGCCAGCGACCACGCATGTGCGGAGGTAGTCACCGCGAACGACTTTGTTTGCTCCTTCATCCATCAACAACATCTCTTGATATGCACGTTTCAGATCGGACTGGTCGTGCATGCGATCGAAGTAGAGGCTGAGATCGCTGACCCCATCAAATGATTGCCACTTCATTTCGCCAATCTGACGCCCCACGATCAGGTCGAGAAGATTCAGATACGCCGTGATGCGAAGGGCTCGGTGATCCTTTTCGCTGTCGGCGATGGGTTCGAACGTTTCGCCGTGCAGTGCGCAGTATCGCCGGCGCATCTGCTCGATCAAGTGATCGTCGACGAGCGAAATCACGCTCGAGATTCCAAATTTCGCAACCTTGATTGGTGTGTCGATCGTGAAGCCAGTTCCCATGACGGGAATATGAAATGAATGTGTGTTCATGTGCAGTACTCTCCGAAGCCATGATTTCGTGAGGCAGAACGCGAAGCATGTTGAAATGCCTATAATCGGACAAGAGTATCCGAAATAGGGGTTTCGTCAACTCGGTCCGAGTTTTTTGGCTTTCGTCTCCAGAACCTGCGCCATTCGCAGAACTTCCTCAAGTTGTGCACGGCGCTCGACAGATTCTGGCCAGATCTCCGTCATTGCAATTGCATGGGGGCGTGCGAGATCTGCGCGGCCGCTCCAAACATAGATGTCGCAGAGCATGCGGTGGACATACGCAGGGTGCCAAATTCCAAATCGCAGAACGGCTTCGAACTGATCCGCACCACGCTGTGCAGCTCCAGAGGATGCTGCGGCAGTTGGGTCAGCTGCGCACTGCGCCCACGCATTGCGCCCGAGTTGTTCATGAAGTCGAATCCAACCGCAGTGCCCAACGAATAACAGTAATCCAATCGTCGCCGTCAACCAGACCGCACCTGCCCGCGTCGTGCGGCCGCTGCGCTGAAGTTGGATTCTTGAGATTCGCAGATCAGGCGAAGTGCGCATCCGCACAGTCATGACGACAATCCAGGCAACGATCAGCGCGAGTCCGAGTGCGAGAAAGAAGGGGACTTCGCCATACAGGCTTCGGAATGTGATGGTGCAGAATGCAGCGACAACGAGCAGCAATACATCCTCTCCCCATGTCCAAGGATTCGGCGTAAAGCGTGACTCGCCGAGGCTTCGTAAGAGACTCGGGGCGCCCCACCCCCATGAAAGTGCGTTGCGTGGACAGACTTTAATGCAGTCGAGATCCTTCAAGCAATTTGGCGATACCACGCGTCCGTGTCGTGCTGTCTCTTCATGCACTCGGATGTGGGAAGTGCAGGTTGCCGTACAGAGTCCGCATGAATCGCAGTCGCCCGTGAGTCGGATGGCTCCAATTGAGAGACGATCTGCCGCCGAAAAGAGCGCGCCATAAGGACAAATCACGCGACAGAACGATCGGGAGCCCAGGATCCATACCAACACTCCGCCGCAGACGATGAAAGTCGCAGTTGTTGTGATCGGTCCTGGAAGATTGCGTAGAAAGTTTTCGGTGACCAGTGATCCGAATCCTTCGCTGTCTGTCGTTACTCGAAGTCCGAGCCATTCACGACCGGCTTGCCACCGCTCGATCTGTGGCCAGACGAACATCGAAAGTGCCGCGGCAATTGCAATGAACGGGGCGAGTCGCGAGCGAATTGGACGCGGGCGAATGCCGATACGTTCAAGCAACCACGCTGCGCCATCTTGTAGGGCAAGAACATGACATCCCCAAGCGCAAAAAAAACGACCGAACAAGAGGACGCCAAAAGAATGAGCGCCATCAATATGCCGCCGACAGTGATCGCACCTTGCTCGAGCGTGTACATCGATTCGTTCAGTTCCATCGGCGCAAGCGTTCGCTTGGCCATCATCCAGTGTGCGATGTGTATTGCGACGATGAGATGAACTCCGACGAGAACAATCGCACGGACTCGACCGTGTTTCGAAGCTCGCGCCTTTGCCGCCGAGATGGTCAGCGCAACTCGCGTCGATTGCGTCATGTCACCCAGTCCAACCCGCAATGACGATCGCCAAATCTGGGCCATCGACGATGCGATTTCCGTCGAGATCAGCTGGAGAGTCGATCGTTCCCCATCCCGAGAGGAGGTAAGCGAGATCCGATCCGTCGACGTGATCATCGCCGTTGACATCTCCAGAGAGTGCCTCAACCAATTGAATTTTTGTGGACGCCATCGTGATCGGTGCGCCGCGGTCTGTCGCATTCCATAATGTCCAGAGCGTCATTCCTTGTGTATTTGTGTGGTTGCCGTCACGCAAATGTTCGATGTAATCACGCGGCAGATTCTGGTACATCACCGAGACCTCAGCACGTGCGGCACCTGCGACTACTGCAAAGTAAGAATCATCCCAGTATTGACCGTCCGCATAGGAATGCCCGACGACTGGAGCGCCACCCGCTTCAAACGCTGCATTTTCAAAACCACGTGGTGGAATACGGTTGTCTTTTTCTATCGTGTCAGCGAGTGCCATATGCCCAGTTGGTCCAGATGGCAGCCCCGTCATTTTCGATGCGTAGTCACTGAGTCCGACATGCATCTCATAGATTTCTGTGGAGTCTTCATCGAGTGTCGCAGTGACATCGTTGTATGCGCCATACTCACGGATGACCACATTCTGAGCGTTGAACATTTTTACATTCACCCATATCCGCCGACCCTCGATGTGGCCAGTTGGAATCTTGTGCCCAGATTCATTGATGACTCGTACGCGAACGGTTTGGCCAGTTTGATCCACTTCCACCGACGCAGCTCTCTGCAACATATTGATTGATTTTTCAATTGCGGCTGCGATCGCATCTGGATCGACATCTGGGTCTCCGACACTTTGCAACGCGATCATTTTGAGCACGCCGACTGAGGATCCTGAGAAGTCATGCCTTGAAACATCTGGCCGATCAGGTCCAAAAACGCAAGCGGTTCCTGCGACCCGCGGCATGTGGCAATCTTGACACGAAGAAACAACACTTGGACCAGTGCCACCAAAGCGTCCTCCCATGTCCACGCCACCGTTGGCAAATGCGCTCAACTTCCACTCGGTGTATGTGCGTTCGAGCGGAAATTGTTGATGCGGGTCAGTCGTGGGCGAGCGTGCATCGATCGCGTTGTACCGAAACGTCCCGTTGGATTGACGCGTCGTTGCGAGATTGCCAACATCGTGGCATGTCCCGCAGAAATCGCCTGTTGTATGAAACGGCGATACGGTCATGGAGTGCATCGCTTGGTGGTCAAGTCGGGGCCCGCGGCGTTCGCCTGAGGGGTCGAGCACAAAGGCCGCATTGCCATAGTGGGTTGGAACATCCGTCAGTGCCGCAAGAATCGACTTGTCGCCTGGAGGGCTTATCCCCGGCTTAAAAATCGGATCAACCATCGAGTGACAGAAGTGACACGAGACACCATCTCGGTCATAGTCGTCCAGAGTCGATCCGTCACTTACGAGTGCATGGCCAGTCATAATCGCGCCTGGAACATGGCAGCGTATGCAGTAATTTCCTACGTGTTCTACATCTTGATTCGCCGTTGCCATCTGCGCATAGAAGAGGGGATCGCGTCCCGCAAGCGCCATCAGGCTTCCTCGCCACGTTGCATATGGATCCCCAGGGTTCGAAGTTCCGTGACAATTCATGCATGATTGTGATGACCAAATCATGTTTTGATTTGTGTCGCCAACTTGTGTGCCAGGAACATAGAAGTCCTCGAGAGTCATCGGTATCGAGCCGACGAGTGCGAGCGCACAAATTCCCAGTGCGGTGAGGGCGATACGACTGCGTCGAGAAATGGACATTGTGAACTCCTATTAAAGATATTCGGATCTATGTGTCTTAATTAGACCATGACTACGGCGTTTGTCAAGAAATGTTGTCCGATCGGACTCCCTTTCGTCTCTTGCGCTCATTTTTTAGCATCCCTTATGTTGCGCGCGCCACTATTCTCAACGCACTCCAATGAAGCCCTCGAAACAGACTCCTAATGGCACTGCGACTGTGGACGCTTTCGATCCACGAAATTCGGATCAAGCAACCGAAATCAGTATTCAGGAGGTTTACAAGTCATTTAGCGATCAGATGGTGCTCCGGGGCATCAATTTGACTGTGCGTCGAGGGGAGATGATTGCGATAATTGGTGGCAGCGGTTGCGGGAAAACCGTCTTGTTGAAACATATGACGGGGCATTTTCAACCCGATTCGGGGAAGGTCATGATGGCCAATCATGATGTGAAAGGTTCTCCGCTTGAGAATCTCAGCGGAATGTCCGACGAAGATCTCGACCGATTGCGCGTCCACTGGGCGGTTGTTTTTCAGAAGAATGCGCTCCTCAGTGGGAGTGTTTTTTATAATTTGGCATTCTGGCCGTCAGAGATCAAAGGGCTAACGGACGAGCAGATTATGCCGCTGGCACGGGTTGCCTTGCAGTCGGTCGGTCTCAATGCAGACGAGATCATGCTTCGCGACCGCGATGACCTGTCAGGCGGAATGGCGAAACGCCTGGCGATTGCGCGTGCACTTGTGATGGATCCCGTCCTTGTTTTCTATGACGAGCCAACGGCTGGACTCGATCCTGAAATGTGCGCGACCATTCAGTTGCTGATCGAGTCCACACATCATTCGCTGCCAGAATCCGGCATCACCCGTACGAGTGTCGTCGTCACTCATGACACTGGGCTGTTGCGCAGACTGAAGCCTCGAGTCGTCATGCTCGTCGATGGGAAGGTCTTTTACGACGGAACATTCGACAATTTTATGACGATGGATGATGAGCACATCAAGCCATATATCGAGCAGATGTCAGCGCTTCAAGAGGTCGTTCCGGTGGATGATTGACGACTTGGACGCCGCGCATCGAGTGTAGAAAATCGCGAATGGATTTTCCAAATGGTGGCAAGTCGTCGCGTGGAACCATTACCTCGATGTATGTGCCGTTGCCATGATGGCTTGCTGCTGCCAGAGCTTCGGCGAACTGCGAGCAGGTTTGAACGCGAGTGCTCTTCCATCCAGCGCATCCCATCGCTTCGGGGAGTGCTGAATAATTCCAAGGTTGAACGTCGTTGTATTGCATCTCTGGGTCGCGACAAAGAATTCGCTCGGTGAGATAGCCAGAATTATTTACAACAATGATGATTGGGTTTAATCCCATGCGCGATGCTGTTCCGAGTTCCTGCGGTGAAAATTGATGGGCACCTTCACCAGTAACGATGACTGTTCGCCGCATCTGATCTGCTAATGCGCCACCAATTCCCGCCGGCACCGCCCAACCAACAGAACCCCAGAGAGCTTGGTTCATGAAATCTGCGCCTCGAGGCATGCGCGCGGAAAGAAGCCCCATTGAAATAGTTCCAGTCTCTGCAAAAATCATGTCGCCCGTTCGCATGAACTGCTCGATGGATGGGAAGAGAAACGGCGAGGCAATAGGTCCCTCGGGATCTCCCTGAGGTGCACCTAAACCTTGAATACTCGGCCACGACGACTTTTTTGGCGCGCGCTTGCAACCGACGCAGAGGATGCGAAGTAGATCACTCATGTGCACATCGCGATATGCAGCTGCCGCAATGGTCGTCGTGTTGCGCATGATGGTTATGCAGCGCATTCGATCGAGCTTGGCTGTGTAGATGCCTGTATTCAGATCACTCAGGATCGCGCCAAGATTGATCACAAGGTCACTTGATTCCACGAACTCACGAACCTGATCATTTGCGAGGGATCCGCTGTACATGCCACAATGTTGTGGGTGGGTTTCATCCAAAATGGATTTGTCCATCCACATCGTGGCAAAGGGAAGACCCGATGCTTCGACGAAATCAGTCGTCTGCTTGCGCAGCCCAAGTCGTGCGACGATTGATCCAACCAAGATGCAAGTGCGCCGCGAATTTGCGATGCGTTCAAGAATCTCCTCAGCTGCGGCGTGGAGCGCATCGTGGTCACTTGCAGGATTGGACCGAAGAGGCTGGCGAATCTGCGGAAGGCTTGAGTTTGAAAGGGGAGTCTCCGCAACATCTGCTGGGATACCGATGTACACAGGCTGACTGTGAGCGGCGGCGGCATTGAGGCAACGCTCAATTTCTGCGACAGCGTTGTCCATAGTAAGCAGTGCGCTTGCACAAGAAATTCGACTCGACATCCCTGCCCACGCACCGAAATCACCATCGCCAAGAGTGTGATGGACAATTGCTCGCAATGCTTGAGTCGACGTTGCGGGCATCCCAACCAAGTGCACGACTGGGACGCGTTCGGCGAATGCGCCAGCAATGCCATTGAGAGCGCTGAGTTCGCCGACGCCAAAAGTTGTCGTTAAGACGCCAATTCCGCGTACGCGTGCGTATCCATCAGCCATATATGCCGCATTGAGTTCGTTGCAGCACCCAACCCACTTCATCTCTGGATGGACGCAGGCAGCGTCAGTGATTGGAAACGAAAAGTCCCCGGGAACGCCAATGACATGGGCTGCACCCATTTGAGCAACTCGGTTGAGGAGGTGTTGAGCGACGGTCGTGGTGGATTTAGGCATAATAGATATTAGGAGTATGATATCTTAAATCAAGAAACCTCGGCTGTGATTTGCTAGAGTACGGTTTGTATTCAACTATTCGACTACGTTGGGATTCTTGAGGTTTCCAAAGTTTGGACGAACGGCGAGTTCGTGTGCGAAGGCCGGCGGTTTGTTCGGGGAATCAATTGCGGCATTGCCGCTTCTAATGGAGTTTGCTATGAAAAGTAACGAACCAAGTAAAAAGAGTGCAAGTCAACAGCCAAATGCCAATCAGGCCGTCACGGACGATGCTCTTCGTGAGCAAGTGCGTGAGGGGTACTCGCGGATCGCACAAAGCGGTTCATGGTCGTCTGTTGTTGCGGCGCCGAACGCTTCTTGTTCTCCCACTGCTGGTGGAGGATGTTGCGGTCCTGCAACGTTCACCCCAGCCGCTCTTGCGCAGGCGATCGGCTATTCGCAGAGTGAACTTGCCGCAACTCCAAGCGAATCGAACATGGGGCTTTCGTGCGGAAATCCAACGGCAATCGCATCTCTAAAAATGGGCGAAGTTGTGCTGGATCTTGGCGCTGGCGGTGGATTTGATTGCTTTGTTGCGGGCCCCAAGGTTGGTTCAACTGGAAAGGTCATCGGTGTTGATATGACCCCCGACATGATCACGAAGGCTCGGCGCAATCTTTCGATTTATAGTGAGAACACGGGGCTTTCAAATGTCGAGTTTCGTCTTGGAGAGATTGAGCATCTTCCAGTGGCGGACGCAAGCGTTGATGTGGTTATCTCAAACTGTGTGCTCAATCTTTCGCCAGATAAGAATCAAGTGTGGCGAGAGATCGCTCGTGTACTGAAGCCTGGTGGTCGAGTGGCGGTTTCAGATCTTGCACTTCTGCGGCCGCTGCCAGAAGCCGTGCTACGAGATATCGA
The DNA here is from genome assembly GCA_903961015.1 of uncultured bacterium. Taxonomy (GTDB): domain Bacteria; phylum Planctomycetota; class Phycisphaerae; order Phycisphaerales; family SM1A02; genus F1-60-MAGs104. The sequence continues at coordinate 5,215 of CAJCCX010000178.1, read as the reverse complement.
AGCGCTCGTTGGTTGCGTGGCTGGTGCAGTGCTTGTCGACGAAACACGCGCTCAGGCGATCGCGGCGGGACTTTCTGAAATCGTGCTCACACCAAAGTCTCATTACATCGACGCACTGACAAATTGGGAAGATCCGCTGTATCGCAAGATCGTCGAAGCGCTTCCCCCAGGGAGTAAGCCGAGCGATTTCATTACCAGCCTCGATGTGAGTGCGAGAAAATTGTGCAAGTCGAATTGCAAGTGCTGATCACTTTCATCGCACTATTTATCAAGCTTTGCTGCTTCCACAGCCGCACGCATCTTCTTTGGATCCAAAGTCACTTTCAGCTCAACCCGATCGCTGTTTGTCTCTACCCACGCATATCGAGTCACTTTTTGCTCAATTGTTGTTGCGTTGAATGACACCTTGATGGTTTGACCGGGATCAATATTGCAAGGAACTGCGGGCTCGCTGGTCATTGAAGAACTGGAACTTGTTCGCAGTCTTTGGACTTGAATGGGAGACTCTCCAATATTTTGGAGCATAAAATAGACCGAGATTTCGTACTGACCCTTCGGATCCGCTGGCACAACTGGCGGAGAATAAGTCGATTGGATGACAAGCAATTTCCCTGGAAGTGTGTTGCAACCTAGGCAAGCAAGGGATGAGAAGAGCATAAGTGGAAGAGCCCTAGCAATGAAGCGTGCCAGATTTATTTGCAGGCTGAGTGGTCGCCTCATCTCCCAACCCTTGCCCATCTGTCGAGCGCACCACGAAGTTGATCCGTCGCTTCGCCATTCTGCAGTGCGTCGATTGACTCGCTTCGGCCGAAGTAAGTTTGTTCCAGTGTCGTGATCTCGGCAATCAATGATGTGCGCTGAGATGGCGTCAGAACTGCGCCGCGCTCCCAATCAATTCTGCGTAACGCTGTGATCACGCTCATGGGAGTGATACGGGAGGGAAGATGCGAGCTCTGTTCGATCGCAACGGGTTTGCGCCGACGTAGTGCGATGTAGCCAATCACGATGAGTAGGCAAGCGATTCCTGTAAGAATCAGATTTCTTAAACTCAATAGTCGCGCATGCACCGCAACCGACGGTTCTGTGATCGTGACCACATCCATATCCGAAAATTGCCTTGAAACAAGTGTTCCCTGCAACTTGTCGTTGAGCGTTGGAAAAGTAAATGCACTTCCAACTGTCGACGCAGTCGGAGTGAAGGTGAGTATCCACGATCTCTCAGTTGGAAGTCGATACGTACCAGTTTCATCTGCTTGGATGTAATCAATTTTCTGTGGTTGTTGATTGAACATCATCATGGATTTCATAGCAGAGGATCCGCCATCTGCTTCAATCAGATTTATAGGTCTCGATTCGATCCCATTTGCGGAGAGTTCGTAACCTGGTATTGCGTTCATATAGCCAGATAAAAGTTCAGGAAGTTCTGGAACTATCCCATCGGCCTTTGCTTGAATTTCGAAAATAATTGGACGACCTTTCTGCGAATTTTCCATGTCACGCAAGTCCACAGTCTGAATGACTTCAAGATTCTTCAATGGACGAAGGCCACTCGATTTCGCAGCATCAATCTGTGGGGAATTGGACATAACTGGCAGCACAACTGGTCCAGCAGTGTCGTTGAAGTGCATATCCATAGTCATTTGGGGAATACGGTCAACGCTCGGATCTTTGGCCTTCAATACGACATATGCAACTGGCTTTTCCAACCAACCGTCTGCGCCACTTTCGCGAATTGGTCGCGGTGGAGCGAGAGCTTCGAAAAATCCGATACCGTCGATTTCGAAGTTGTCGCCAAATGATGCATCAAGACTTTTCTTCAGAAGGTCGCGATAGTTCATCGGACGATACGAATTGCCAACTCGAGCCCAGACATCGTTTTGCAAATATCGGCTAAATCCGCCTGTTTCTCTGTCTACTTCGCCAGTGAAACGCAGCGTGAGCGTCGCACCGAAACGCTGGTTCGATCCAACTTGGTCATCTCCATCGATTGCAAGTCGTAATTTGATTTCGTCCTTCATGAGATCCTGATACAGATCGGTCAGTCGTCGCAGAGATGCGCCAGCAGGGTTGTCACCAATGATTCGCATTGCGTGGCGAACAATACGTGGCTTCACGTCGGGTTCGAGCTTGCCAAGTGCATCCGTGATTGCCTGCGCAAACGCAGCCGTGTGTCGTTCTGCAGCACCAGCAGGAAGTTGCTGAATCGATTTGCGAATGAGGTCTATCTGATCATCCTGTGGCGAACCCTCAACGAGCAAATCATCTCGCGTGAGATAATTCAGTTCTGTTGCGCCAACTGCGGCACTGAACCACGCAATGTAAACGCCAGGATCATCGCGCTGATCTCCGCGGCTGACAACCTCCGCATATCGATTGGCAGTTTGTGCAAAGGCCTCGAATGCTTCCTTGCGGTATTGGTTGTATGTCGCAAAGTCTTCTTTCTTCTGATCTTGTTTATATTGAACGCGGTCATAAGTCAGCCCAGCTTTCGTAACCGCATAACGCCACGACTTCGGGCGTTGGGCAATCGAGTGGTCGATCAACTCGATCGCAAGTGAATAGCCGCGCTCGACCATTGCGTTGATTTCTTCAGGCGATCGCTTCATGCCAGCTGCTTGTTGAGCCTTGCGATCGCGCCATTCGCCACTCAATCCGGTGCGCATTTGATCTGCAAGACTTGCTGCAGTTTCGGCCTCAAGTTGATCAATTGGGCCAAAAATGCTAGTGATTCCATCCTTTGTGAAAACTTCGGTGCGACCATGGCAGGCGCTAAAAACTTTGGCAACGTTTGGGAGTTTGCGGGGATCAACGCCAATTTCTTCAAGCACAAGCATAAGTCTCGCCAATCGATCGAGATTTCGTCGCTGTCGTCCACGTGTAAGCGGGGCGGAAGTCATCCCATCGCGTGCAAAACCGATGAACATCATTTGATTGGGATCGACTTCGTTCTGCGGACCGAGTCGAGTCTCCCAACGTCGCAAAAAGTCGTCAGCAAGTTCAACGGCTTGATCAGGAAATCGCGTGACCGCATGCGACAACGAATCGATCGCAACATCCACTTCGTCTGCGCTCGTCGCAATCTCGACAGCGGCTCGATACGCGCGACTTGCAAGGCTTGGCTCGAGTACTGACATCCAATTCTCACTCGGCATCGCACGAAGTAACAAGTTCTTTTCTTGAGGTCCTGCAGGACCTTGTTGGCGTGGGTTACGACGGCCACGGTTGGCACCGCCACCGCCAGCATCGCCATCCAACGCAGACTCTGCTTCTCCAACAAGTGCTGTCGTCAACATTCGAAGTGGAACCCGCAGCAGTCGAATATCCAGACCAGTTTGCGCAAGCAGAGTGTCGACTGACTCTTTCATTGTCAAGATTGTCTGCGCACGCTGAGCAAGATCGAGTTGGCTGTCACGCAGCGAAACTGCCTTTAAAGCAATGATTTCGAGCGCCGCTGGAGCAAGCGTTGCATTGGCAAAGACTTTATTCAACCATTCTGACGCGCGTGCAGGTGGCATCGAAGGCAGAAGGTCGATCGCTCGGCGCATTGCATCTTGACGCAGCCCAGCATCTGCACTTTCGATCAGCGCAGTCTCGCAGTACAAGCCCCATGCAGTACGCAGTTGACTTTCTGTTTCTCCACCTGCGCGATTACTGTTTGCAAAGTCTTCGTGATATCGACCATAATTGAATAGCGCAACTGCATCAAGTTTCGCTCGCGCATCATCAAGCGGAGGAAAATATGCAGCGGCATCAAGCGCCATACCCGCAGCGACGAGGAATTTGACTGTTCGCTCTCGATGTGCTGCATCTTGTCTGCCAAACATTCGAGTATTCGCATCAAGTTTCTGAAGCATTGGTGCGGTGCTGTACTTTTCTGCCGCATCTTTCAGCAGTTGCGCAAGAATTGTCACTTGCCAATCACTTAATGCTTCTGGAGCGCTATCAGCAATCGCAAGAACTTCTTCGGGCAGCAATCCAGGATCAGGCTTTTGATTGGGATCGCCTCGCTGTGAACGGTTGATCGTCTGAAGAATCTGCGTATAAACCGCGATGGCATCTGCTGGTGGAAGTTGACCTAGCGCATCACCGAGTGCATCCCATTCGCCAGCAAACACCTGCAATTGAAGCCATTTTGCAGTCGCGGCAAAGTCGGTGGCAGGGGGTTTCTCCTCGACAGCGAATCCGATTTTCGATCTTGCCGCAAGCACCGTCTGTGGAGTTCGCGTGAATTCAATCATTCGAACTGCTTGTGCGAGTGATGAAGCGTTTGGCTCCATCGACTCGCCCGGTCCGCCGAGAACTTTTTTGATATCAATTCCCATATCGCGCAAGTACGCACGCAGTGCTTCGCGGTCTTGGGAACTCGCGCCGTTGTATTCCCGTCGCAAGTCATCCAATTGTTCTGGCGAAAGCATTGGTCCCGAAGGATTCGCAGTACCAACACCTTGCGCATCAGATGGAATATCTGTCTCGTCTGTAGTAACTGTGAGTGCCGCACCTGTTGGAATCGCTGTTGCATTTGGTATTGCAATAGTTGACGCAGATTGAATGACAGTAAACCCAACTGTTCCTGAAGCACTTGCTGGAACAACTGGTGTGGCGGGTACAAGCTTTATAGTCATGCCTTGACCAAGTGCAGTAGCGCTTGCAAAAGCGCAAATTGCAGTAAAGGCGTATGAGAATTTCAATATTTTTATAGTCTGTTTCATAGTGGTGTTCTGGTTCTAGAAGTCGTTCTGTTCTTCATGCTGATTACCAACCATCGCGTATTTCTTGTGGACCTCCAGCGCCACGACCATCCTGAGCAGGAGGCCCTTTGCCCTTCCCAGGCCTTTTCCCAGGCCTTTTCCCAGATTTGCCGGCACGCGGCGAATCTTTCGGCAGGGGCTTTCCCTGTAAATCTGCAAGGCTGGACTGTTCCAAATTGAGGACGAGTTCCAGATTCCGCTGATAATTTTTTGCAGCATCGTTGGCGCCATCGTTGTCCGCAGACTTTGCCAGTTCGCGTTCAGCAAGATATCGAAAATGCTGTCGAGCTTTTCCAGATTCGATGCGCCACTCTTGCACTGGCATTCCAGAAAGCCGAAGCAATCGTGCACCGTAGTAATACGCAGTTGCAAGTTCCTCTCGCGCCGCACGCGCAAGAGCATCATCCAACTTTGGAGAATCGTCCAACTCCGTCACCAGTGATTCCAATTCATCGATGCCGGTCCAG
>CAJCCX010000177.1 GCA_903961015.1 uncultured bacterium | reverse complement strand
TCAACGACATAACTTTTGCCGAAGGCGGTTTCATTCGTCAGAGAAAATGTTCCAGTAATAAATGGATCTGGGTCGACCAAGTACGACCAACTCATCGACGTTCCACTGGTGTTCGAATGATTGCCTTGAAAGAACCACTCGGTTGCAGACACTCGATTGACACTTCCAAAGTTGCACGCTTCACCGCCAGAAGCAACACCGCTTTCAAAAACACGGAACAAAAATCCTGGCGGAGTAAAATCTGCTCGTGATTCAAGAGTTACAAAACCCAAAGAAAATAAAGCACAAACAACAGTAGTCGTATTTTTCATATCCCTTTTCCTTCTCAAGTCCGAAGACTTGTTGCAACTCCCTACAAACTTTACTCTTGACCCTTAATCAAGGTTCCGCAAATACTTGAACAATTGAACATACTCCTTCAAAACACAAAAGCAAAACTAATTGCTAAAAAACGCAAGTTTATTTTTGTTAGCCCAAGAATTCTGCGCCTACACCAACGACTTTATGGCGAATCTCCTGATCTTCGCTGGCCATCTCTATCCACGAATCAATCGCGCTAACCATCTCTGCAAGAGATAGAGCGGTTCTTATGGCTTCTTTTAATGGTTTTATCGGACCCATTGTTTTGCTATACCAAGCGATTCTGGAGCGCATGGTGTGCAGGGCGTGTCTTTCGGATGGGGCAAATTGGGTGAGGAGGTCGATATGACGACGAATCATTTGGCACTTATATAGGAACGAAGGGGCAAAGACCCGTTCTGGAATGGGGTTGTCTCCCATTTGAAGCAGTTCGAGGGCTTGGCGAAAAATCCAAGGGGTGCGCAGCGCGCCACGCCCGATCATCACGCCGGCGCAGTTGGTCAGGCGCATGAGGTCGATGACATGCTGAGGTTCTGTGACATCGCCGTTGCCAATGACTGGAATAGATTTTACGGCCGCGACCACTTCGCCGATTCGTTCCCAGTCTGCCTTGCCCGAGAAGAATTGGACAGTCCATCGCCCGTGCACAGTGACAGCTTGAATGCCGATGCTTTCCAGATCTCGTGCGAGTATTGGAGCGACAAAATGTTCGCGATCCCAACCCAAACGCATTTTCGCAGTGACTGGAATGCGCCCACCGCTATGTTTGCGCACTGCTTCGACGATGCGTTCGGTCAATCGCATCGTGGAAGGACAATCGCGCAAAAGAAGAGATCCACCGTGTTTTTTAGCTACTTTGTCGACTGGACATCCCATGTTGATGTCGATTAATTTTGCGCCATGATCAATTGCCCAGCACGCAGCTTCGGGAAGTGGATCTTCATAATTTCCATAGAGTTGCATTCCGCAAGGATTATCAAGATCGTTGGTGGCAGCGAGTTCGAGCGTTTTCGCGGATCCGTTTAGGATCGCGCGAGAATTTAAAAGGTCAGTGCTCGCCAACCCAACTCCACCTTGCTCGCGACAAAGAATTCGAAAGGAAAGGTCGCAGTGACCCGCAATTGGAGCCAAGAGCAGTGGAGAATCGAGCAGAAGTGGACCGATCTGAAGCATGAGAACTTTATTGTGGCGTAATATGTTGTAATGCCAAGAGGTTTTCCAAGTTTTTTTATGAGTCAGGTCGCCGCAATAGCCATATTGGTGTTTTTTATGGGCGGTTGCTCGAACCAGTTCTTGACCACCTATCAGGGAGAGCGTTTCGAGGCGACAACATCACCAACCGTTGTCATCGCGCGTCCCGCAAATTCCGGTCTGATTGGATCGTCGGACTTTGTCAGTGCAGCAGGCTTCGGAGAACCCGAAGCTGTGAGCGCCGCCTGTGCGGTTGGCGCAGATTCTGTTCAGTGGTCGCGCGGATTGGATAATCGCGATGCACCCGCAGGAGCTGGCGTTGTGAAATCGAGTTTGTCTCCCACTGGACCAGTGTCATCATGGGCATCAGTTCAACCAGGCGGATTTGTCTATCGATATGTGGCACGTTATTACAAGAGTGGGGTGAAAGACTTTGCTCCTGCTGTTGAATCCGCGCCACAGTTTCCTGCTGAAGGTGCCGAACAAATTATTGAGGACGATCAGGCGGCGACGCAAAAAGCAGCTGGTCGCTGAAAGCGTCGCATTGAAAAATGCGGTCGCGTTGTCGTCCTGTAATTTCTCGAAGAATTTTTTGCGAAACAAATTTGTCGACAATTGCTTGTGCTGCGCGAAAGGTGATATCCATACGAATGGCAGCGTCGGCAACATTCGTCTGCGGCTTTGCAATTAACGACTCTGCGAGTGCAATACAATTCTTTGGTGCACGCATCTCGGCGGCGGCTTCCAAAAGCTGAGCACGTTCTTTTTTTGCTCTGACAAGTGCTGTGATTAAGCGATCTGATTCGGCGGTAACTTCAAGCAACCAAGCGTTGTGCCAAAGAGAAAACTTTTCTGCAGTTAAGGCGTTCGCAAGTGCGCGTGCAAGAATTGTGCGCTGCGCATCAGTCGACGCTTGGCCAGCGACCAGAGTTGCTGGCAATCTTGCGCCGACAGAGATGAGACGTGCTGCATGTGCGTGTGCAATATTGTCACTGTCGTTTGCGTATGGCTGTGTGATACCGAATAGCCAAATCGTCCACGATGCGGCGCGCAACGCAAAGTCGGCTCGTCTGTCTGTTGGCACCACAGAAAAATCAACAGCATTATTCCAACTTTTCAATATCGACGGCAACCACGATGGTGGTGGGGGAACACTCGCGATGCCGTCGCGCGCATCGGATGCGATACCAAGCCATGCAGTTGTGATGCGTGGCGACGCAATGGTTTGTGGAAACGCATAACGCGCTGCGAGCCGTGCTTGAATTGTTGCGCTCCAATCGCCAGCTTCCAACCAACCAGCGAGTCGTCCAAGCGAATGCAATGCAAGTGCGGATTCGTTGGTCGTTGCGATTGCTGGAACGAAAGCCTTGGGGCGAAGCGACCAAGTAGTCACCGGAAGTCTGCGAACGATTTCGAAACTGCCGAGTTCGCTTGTTGGGACGACGTCATTGGCGCGAGCCGAGAGAGATTGGGTTGTGCTGGTCATTGTGATTTCCGCCACAAAAGTACATCAGCGGGCGAAAGTGTCCAATCGTTGCTAAAAAATGCGGCACCAACTACGCCCACAGAGCCGATTTCGAGCATGTTTGCCCGAAAAATAGTCAGGTCTGGATATCCCGTTCCAGCAACAAAGTATGGAGCCCGATCGAGCAGACTTTGGCC
>CAJCCX010000176.1 GCA_903961015.1 uncultured bacterium | reverse complement strand
TCAAATGATGCAGGTTTCCCAGTAATAACTGCGCTTTGTTCATAGTCTCTACAAACTGCTCACCGTCTGCAACGATGGCTGCGGGGTAGTCGCAACCACTGCCTCGCTCATCCAGTGACCCCACCGCGCGACTTCGACAAGGTCCCTGCCCGCCAACCAATTTGCGCGGCTTGCCAGACGCAAATCAACACCAACTGAAAGTTGCCTCGGATCGAGATGCATTCGATTCTCTGTCTCAACTCGCACGCAACGAAATTCCGTATCGCCAGGACAAATGCCAAGCGTGACAATCGCCTCCCTGCAACCATGAACTTGCACCGCCTTCAACGCAAGTTCGCGCGCAATCAACGGCCCCGCACGATCAACCTTCCAGAAATCCTTGCCGCTCATCGCACCGCCACCAATTGGAATGCGCGGGCCATAAAAATCGACCACAAGTTTCTTTCCCGAAAGTCCGTTGTCACCCATCGGCCCACCAACTTCGAAACATCCAGCACCGTTGAAATTGAACTTCACAGAATCATCGAAGTGAAACCCAGGAACTGCAAGCGCGAAATCCGCCAGCGCAATCAAGAGGGCGTTGCGTGTCGCGCGATACGCATCAACTCCACCCCACTCCAATCGGTGATGCAGCGAAACCGACAACGAATCAAGACGCCACGATCGCGCATCCAAATCTTCAGCAAGAAACACAATCACCTTTCCATCTGGACCACAATTCGAAGCGTTTGCTTTCGAGAATGTGTAAAGCGCCTTTGCGAGGTGTCGCGCCAACGCATGTTCGACTGGCAAATATCCAGTTCCAGGCGTGCTGCACGCATATCCAGTGACGATCGACTGATCGTCCGCCATCGGACGAATCTCGGACTCGCCTGTCGCAAACTTTCCTCGAATGAGATCGGTGATCACATTCAACTTGTCATTTTTCGACCAAGACCAATTTGTATACCCCGCACTTCTGTAAACGCGCTCGACGATTGCTTCCACATTTACTTTGCTGGTGCCGTCACCTGCGATTCGACCATCAATGAAAACTGATTTGCGGAAGAGCGCGACCTCGACCGCAACAAGCGCGCGTGGATCTTTCTTCCACGCTGCCTGCACGATGCCATCAGCAATTGCGTCAGCAAGCTTGTCCGGATGCCCAGGCAATATCCACTCAGCTGTTCGCAGAATCGAACTTGTTTCGAAGTAATTCATTGTCCACCTCCAGTAATGTCAATCCAAACATTGACGTATCCCGCCATTTGATTGCGACTTGCATTGGCCCCCGTCAACGCAGTTCCGATGAAAACGCCATTCAAGACTGACAATTCAGCGGCAGTCACACTCCCGACGTGACCATCTGTCACGATGACCGCGCGTTGCACTTTGTTTTCTTGCATATGCCGGACAACGCAAGTCATATTGTTACCCCCAGTCGAATTCACTTTCCCTTCTGCAAGTTCTTTCAGCGTGACATCCGAAACGATGGTCGAAAACAAATGCACCTTTGGAAAGACACAATCCGAACAATCACGAATTGCGCCATACAGCGGCGGGATGAACTCCGTCATACTTCCCGAAACATCCATATAAACATGAACACGTTCGCCGCTTGGAGTGATTTTTCGATGTTCGATCTGATGTGAGTGCATGATCTGCCTTCCTCCAATTGCTCGAAGCACCATCCCCCTGCGATCACACCGTGGAATTGGTGACTGAATCGACATCAAACTGAGATTCCGCCGCCTGACATCCCCCGTTTTTCCAGTCACGCTGACCTTGCGAATGAGACTTCGCAAAGAGTCTCGTTTGGTCTTCGGCACTTTTACTTTGTACGTTGCAAAGAGATCATCGAGTGAGGACTTTGGAAGCATCACGCTCGAAGGCCACTTGCCAACAACCTTCTGAATGACACTCGCAAGAGCAGGCGAGACGCTTTGCAAATTTCTCTCATCGCTGCCGTTGGCATTGTCATCGTGACCACCAATCAAGACCTTCATGTCAACTTCAATCACCACCCCACTGTTGCAAAGCGCCTCGCGCAATTCGCTGTAAGTACAGCCTGTTTTATAAAGTCTGCGGTGTAGTGCAGCAAGTTCTGGGAATTTGCGCAGCGCTGGCGGAGTTACAGAAAGACCTGCCGGACTCCATCCAGATGCTGGACGCAGAAAGCAGTACAGCGGATGCTTGTCGTCGTACAAATCGCGGAACAGCGCAGTCGACGCAGGATCTGGATATGCCTGGCACAACATTGCGTTGATGACTGCATCGAAGACAAGATTGTCCAGCGGTGTGGCACGAGCAAAGAGCCGAGTATGGCCAAGCACAATGTGATGCATCTCATGCAGAATGAGCATGGTCATTTTCTCTTTGGTGTTTGCGTGTTCGGTGCAGAAAATTGGATTGATCTTGAGAGTTGAGTATTCGCCACAGCTGACGCATGCAGTTGGAACACTTGTTGTCTCTTCAATTGAAATCAATCGCAAGAGTGCATCTGCACCGAAGTGCATTGCAGGAACTGAATTCATAACTTGGTCAATGAGATCTCGGTGAGTGTGCGAGTCGGTCGTGTCGTGTGAATCTGTGATCATGTTGTTTGGCCTTTCTGGGTCCAGGAATTGGGAAGCGAGAGATTGACGAAGCGGCTTAAAACCGCAGGCGTATAAATTGGTGACTGTGATTTGATGAACGCTTTGCTTGTGCAGCGCGCAACGACTGGCAACACACGGCGTGGATTGCTGACGACGTCAGTTGGGTCACTGGGCGACAGGAATTTGTCAAAGAGTTCTTTGGTCAGAGCGTTTGCCTCGACCGGAACGATCATCGGCAATTGTTCGACAAGCGAAAGATCCTCGCCGTTGCCGTGAAGAAATTCACAGAGCATTTCAACGTTTTTTAAGTTGGAAATTCCCCAAAACTTTGCGACATGCTCCAAGGCCTGATCGATGTTGAACGATGCCGCTGCCTTACGGCCTGCTTTTGTTTCGATTACTCGATCAGGCAGAAGTAGCAATCCAAATGCCGTGATGCTTTTTCGAGAACCGACACCGGTTTGCTTTATCGCAGTTCTGGGTCCTCCCATATGAAGCCGCGACCGAATTTCAGTTGGACAAAGCTTGTTCATGCTGCCCTTCGATTCTGAAGTCGTTCGTGCATCGACATGTATGAATCCGCGATATCTACGACAACCTTTTCATCTGCACACTGCGACTCCTTCCAAAGTTTCAGAAGAAGATTGTTCAAGCCGATCGTCGAAGGCGCATCTGCAACTCTGGAACCGATGGTTTGAACGATCTGCGTGTACGCCTTATATTTCGGACCCCAGGCGTCATAGTTGCTGTCAATTTCACAGCCAATTTCAAGTTCGCCAACAAGTATTGCCAGCTGCTCTGCAATTGCAGGATTTACACGTGCGATCGCGGCATGGTCGGCGATTGCTGCAGCCAGCAGATGGCGAGCGCCCAATCCACATGACGCGAGCGCATCCGCTGTGTATGCAGAGAGTTCATATCCAGGGAGCGAATCAATTTCGAGTGCTAGAAAAATTCGATTGATTGGGTCAGTCTCTTGACAGAGCAGTCGGCGCGGATCTGCGCGCTCGAGGCGCAGAGATTCGAAAATTTTTCGGTGCGCCAATTGAAGTTTTCCTTCGTCAATGGTGATGCCTCGAGCGCGATCAGAAATCGTATTTTTCAGGGCAATCCATGCGCTTTCGTCGATGTTGAACTTTCCTTCCAGTGTCCACCGAGCGGCATGCACTGCAAAGATCGCTTCATTGAGCATCACCGCACGACGCCCCGAAAGTTGAATCTTGACTTCCGGCAATACCTTGGAAATCAAGTGGACATATTCGCTCATCATTTCGCCATATGCGCCCTTCACCTGCGCGAGGCGCTGCCGCGTCATATTGACAAGCGCCTGCACTGATTGCTTGACCGCCGGAGTAAGAACAAAAGCTCGATTCTGGACGAGCGTTATTCGATCATCTGGCGAGAAATTCCCCCAGTTTGGCATTTCAACTACAAATGGAAAACGATCCGCAAGCGCAGCATCGAGTGCTTCACTACCGAGATATTCCGTTTCGTCCCCACTGCTCGAATCACTTGGCGGCGGATTCATCGCAGCCCAACGGAATCTGAGATTTTTAATCGGCATCCCTTGAATACATTTTTCGTGAATGATTGGGAAAAGCCTGTTCTGCATATCTGGGCGGCAACGAGAAATCTCGTCCAAGAAAACCGCTTCTGCCGGCCAGATGCTTGCCGGAGTTTCAACAAACTTCAGCGTGCCATCTGCATCAGGCAGTGGATAGCCAACGAGGTCGTCGTAATTCAGCAGGCTTGCGTTGTAGTGACGAAACTTCAGATCGAGCGCTGCTGCGACACGATTGAGCAGCAGACTTTTCGCAGTGCCATGTGCACCGATGAGCAGCAGCGGAGCTTCGGTTGCAAGCGCTGCGAGAAGGACTGCGTCGATTCGATCTGAACCGATAATGCCGAGTTGCCGCAGAAAACGCGTGGGAATAATCGCGGGTGCGTTTTCTGGATTTGATGCTGGAACTGCTGAATTTGTAGATGTTTCTTGCGCCATGACAGACTCCAATGGCAACAAGAGCTCGGCTCCGAAAACACAAATTGAAATCAAAGCGCACGAAAAATCGTGGGCGATGAAATCAAAAAGTGCAGTTCGGAAGGGTGCGCCGAACACGATGTTCGAGCGCTTTGCGTCAACGCGATCCTTTGGAAAAAGGTTCGCGCGGCCGCATCGATCCCCCTTCGGGGCTGCCTCGGCACCGTTCGACTGCGTATCGCAGTTCGTCGGTTGCCGTTCAGACAAGAGGCTGTCTGAAACTCTTGATGCTGGGAGAACTATACAGCGCGCATTTGAAAATGCAAGTCAAGTCGACAAAAATTTTTGTCGGCTTTAAATCCTAAAATTCAAAACGCTCTTTTCGGAGAATCAAGCAATATCGAATCGATCCAAATTCATCACTTTGACCCACGCAGCAACGAAGTCGCGCACGAACTTCTCTTTGGCATCTTCGCTGGCATAAACCTCTGCCAACGCACGCAATTGAGAATTCGATCCGAAGATCAGATCCGCTCGACTGCCCGTCCACTTCACATGTCCTGTCTTGCGGTCACAACCTTCGAAAGTCTCCTGCGCATCTGATGTTGGCGTCCATGTGGTTGCCATATCAAGCACGTTGACAAAGAAATCATTCGTCAACGCACCAGGCCGCGTGGTGAACACCCCTAAGTTGGAATGATCAAAATTTGCGCCCAAAACGCGCATTCCGCCAACAAGCACTGTCATTTCCGGCGCAGTCAAAGTGAGCAAGTTTGCACGATCCACCAGCAAATACTCCGCGGGCAACTCATGACCTGCTGTGAGATAGTTGCGGAATCCATCATCCTTTGGTTGCAGTACTTGAAATGAATGCACATCGGTCTGCTCTTGAGTCGCATCGGTGCGACCCGCAGTGAAGTGCGCCGCAATATTCACGCCAGCGTTCTTTGCGGCCTGTTCGACAGCAGCACATCCTGCAAGCACGATCATGTCAGCAAGCGAAATCTGCTTCTTACCCCCTGCTTGCGCGCCATTGAATTCCGCGCGCAACACTTCAAGCGATTTCAATACCTTCGACAACTCCGCTGGATTGTTGACCGCCCAATCCTTCTGCGGCGAAAGACGAATACGCGCGCCATTTGCGCCGCCTCGTTTGTCGGTGCCGCGGAATGTGCTGGCACTTGCCCATGCTGTGCAAACCAATTGCGCAGTGGTCAGACCGCTTGCAATCACCTTCGCCTTCAGCGATGCAACATCCTGCGCATTCACCAATTCATGTGTGACAGCAGGCACTGGGTCTTGCCAAATGAGAACTTCTTTAGGAACAAGCGGGCCCAAGTATCTCGCGATTGGCCCCATGTCACGATGCGTAAGTTTGAACCACGCACGCGCAAATGCGTCTGCCAAGAACGCGGGATCTTTCAAAAAACGCCGAGAAATAGGCTCATAAATTGGATCCATGCGAAGCGCCAAATCCGTTGTCAGCATCACCGGCGCGTGACGCTTGGTTGGATCGTGCGCATCAGGCACAGAGTTCTTTGCAGATTCGTCGGTTGGAATCCATTGATGTGCACCGGCTGGACTCTTTGTGAGTTTCCATTCGTAGCCGAACAAGGTTTCAAAATAACTGTTGTCCCAAGTTGTTGGCGTGGCTGTCCACGCGCCTTCAAGTCCACTGGAAATTGTGCTGCTGCCGCTGCCTGTGCCGAAACTATTCTTCCAACCCAAACCCATTTCTTGAATCGGCGCGGCCTCTGGCTCTGGACCAACATACTTATCTGGATCCGCTGCGCCGTGTGTCTTTCCAAATGTGTGCCCGCCCGCAATGAGCGCGACAGTTTCCTCATCGTTCATTGCCATGCGCGCGAATGTTTCGCGAATGTCGTGTGCCGAAGCCAGTGGATCGGGTGTTCCGTCTGGACCTTGGGGGTTGACATAAATCAATCCCATCTGCACTGCGGCAAGCGGATTTGCAAGTTCGCGTTGACCAGAATATCGCTCTTCTGCAAGCCATTTCTTCTCGCCGCCCCAATATGTTTCATCAGACTCCCACACATCCTCACGGCCACCGCCAAATCCAAATGTTTTAAATCCCATGGATTCCAGCGCAACATTGCCGGTGAGAATGATCAAATCAGCCCACGAAATCTTTTTGCCATACTTCTGCTTGATGGGCCACACCAAGCGCCGCGCTTTGTCCAAATTGACATTGTCGGGCCAACTATTTAATGGAGCGAAGCGCTGCATTCCCGCTCCGCCACCTCCACGACCATCGCTCACTCGATATGTCCCCGCACTGTGCCACGCCATACGAATGAAGAATGGACCGTAATGTCCATAGTCCGCAGGCCACCATGGCTGAGAAGTTGTCAT
>CAJCCX010000175.1 GCA_903961015.1 uncultured bacterium | reverse complement strand
AAGAGTTTCTTCGTCAGAAAGATTCGTCTTTGGCATTTGTCCTGATGGCCATACAGATGATGGATCTTTTAAGAATGCTGCAAGTTCAGGCGCGCTCCATTTTGTTGCTAACCATTCTTCGGTGGGAGTTGCTGGATGACACGCAGTACATCCCACAGTTCGCCAAAGTTTTTCTCCGGCAATCATTTGCGAAGGACGAGTTGTTGTGAAATGACTCAGGGATATTCCTGCACGAAGCGAAGAAAGATATGCGGTCAGTTGTCGAATGTTCTTCGCATTCTCTTCAGTCGAAATTCCATGCAACACATTTGGCATCCGCATTCCAGTGGAACCAACATGCGGTGATGTCGAGAGGTAATTCGAAATCCAAGTTGTCGACAACCCATCCGAATTCGCATTCGCGCCAATGCGATCGAGTCTCGGTGCGTCAAGCGAGCCAGCGCGGTTGGCAACAGATGCATCAGCAGAATGGCACGCAACACAATTCGATCTTGCAAAAAGAAGATCGCCTGCGCGCTGGATCGCAGAAACGGTGGCGGCCGCAACAGGAGCAGGGGCGACTGGCGTTTCTGAACCCTTTTCACAGGCGATCAAAAAGAAGGCAGAAACAAGCGTGATTCGTCCAGTTCGCATGAACGAAGTGTATGGCGTGTCATTGAAATCAAGCTGATCTATTGTTCAATCTGATACGCAAGAGTGACAACGGCTTTGACCGTCTTGTTGATTGTCGATGTATCGCTCACACCATAATCGCTGATGTCAGTTGAACCAACAGGAACAATCTGAAAAACTCCTTGCGATGCACTTATTAAACCACCTACTTCGCTTTTCGATCCTCGCGCAAGAAGCGACGCGCGTTCGTAACCATTTTCCGTAGCTTTTTCTAGTAGCGTCAGCTTGATTGATTCAAGGACGCTGACGTAGTACGAAGGTGCACCCGAATCAATTTCGACACCTTCTTTGATCAAATCGGTGGCGCGAAACGCTAGGTCACGAACTGACACGACATTCATTGTTCGAACTGTTGTGCCTTGCGACAAGACATATGACTCGATCACATTCGTATTTTCTGCCTTTGAATTCTTTGCGAAGACAATCGTTGTATCAACTTCGCACGCATTGATTTCGTCCGCTTTGAATTCGTACGCCACAAGCATCGCTCTCAACTTGTTCGTACCCGTTTCGAGAATCTCAAATGCTTGCGAAAGTGTTTTCGCACGGGCACGAACCGTTCCACGCCATGTTGCACGATCTGAAACGACTTCAATTTCGGCGACACCCTTCACTTGAATGGGCGCGTCCTGCATTTTGATACGTACAATCGCGTTGCCGATCGACTGTGATGACAGGACAACGCCGAGCGCAAGAGTTGCGCCAAGGCAGAACATGCCAAATCCGAAATTTTTGATGAGCGGGGGAATACGATTTACGAATGAATCATTCATGAGAAGCGTCCTTGCAAGTACTGAATTGTGGGAGAGGCATTCGCGCGACATCCATATCGCGCGGGGAGTCGAGCGTAGATTCGTTTGCGACAATGTAAAGTGATGAAATGAAATTTTTCAGAATCTTGTTTGGAGTTGTGCTTGGTTATGTGGCAGTTGCCTTGATGGTCTCGATTGGAATGACGCTTGGTGCATTTCTATTGGGAGCCAATCAGGTCTTTGTCACAGACTCGTGGGTGACATCCAATACGTGGAATGTTTTCGCTCTAATCCTCAGTGTTATCTGCGCATTCTTCGGTGGATTCACCGCCGCATGGTGGGGAGGTAGAAGCGCGTCTGGTTATGGACTTGCTGTGGCGATTTTGGTATTTGGATCACTCCAAATTGCTATCGATAAAAATCGATCGATAGATTTAAATCCTCCACCGCGCCCACCGACAATGGCTCTGACTGATTGGTCGATGACAGGAAAGTATGCGCGGCCGCCTCTGTGGCTTGCGGTTTCTTCGATGTCACTTGGAGTTGTGGGAGTTATTGCTGGAACTCGTTACCTCAATCGGCGAAAGGGTCGCTTGAATCAAAGTTCGCCATGACGATCCAAACCGATGTCATCATCGTTGGTGCAGGTCACAATGGGTTGGTCGCGGCCGCGATTTTGGCTAAGTCAGGACTGAAGGTGGCGGTTGTGGAAGAGCGCGCAATGATCGGCGGAGCAACCAAGACCGAGTATCCATTTCCAAAGGCACCTCAGTTGGGAACTTCGACTGCGTCGTACTTGTTGGGCGTGATGCCGCCGGAAATTATGCAGCGGACTGGAGCTCAATTTGAGCTTCTACGTCGCAATCCGCACTATTTTCTGCCAATGCTCGATGGTCGTTATTTGCTTTTTGGCACGGATCAGTCAGCAATGCGTGAACAGTTCTTGGCAATGTTCAGCGAACAAGATTGGCGTGCAAATGGAGCACTCGCCGACGAAATCGGCTGTATTCGTGACGATCTCGCGCCGAGTTGGCTTGCGGAGCCATTGTCGGTCGAGGCAACGGCTGAAAAATATATTCGACCAGAGTTGCGGGACGTCTTTGTGAAACTTGTCACCGGAACGGTTGAGGATTATTTAGCGCGCTTCGACTTCAAGAGCGAGATGCTCGTGGCGATGTACGCGGTCACCGATGGATTTTCTGGCTTGACTGGTTCATTCGGCACGCCAGGAACTGGAATGAACTTTCTGGTCCACAACATGTGCCGGCTTCCCACTGCTGATGGGACATGGATGGTCGCCAAGGGTGGCATGGGTGCGGTCGCAGATGCGTTTGCCAATGCCGCGCGTTCGCACGGCGCCACGATTTTGACCAGCGCACCTGTTGCGAAAATCATCACGACCCAAGGTCGAGTAACCGGCGTTGTACTGGCGGATGGTCGCGAGATTCATTCCAGAGTCGTCATCGCCAATGCGGACCCTTTTCGTTTACGCGAGATGGTTGGGCCTGGTGTTTTGCCTGAGACGCTCGATGCGCGTCTTGATAATTTCAAACGTACTGGGACGACGATGAAAATTAACATGGCGTTGCGCGGCTTGCCAAAGTTCAAATGTCTTCCAGAAAATCGGGGGCAGCACAATGGCACGATGCATCTGCTTCCGCAATCCGATCACCCCATTCGTGAAATCAAAGCGGGTTTCGAAAAAGTTATGCGGGGCGAACTTGCGGATTGTCCAACACTCGAGTGGTACATCCACACGCAAGTCGATCCATCACTTCGCGATCCGCAAGGAAATCATAATTCCGCATTCTTTGTTCAGTGGGTGCCATACGAACTTGCCGGAACTTCGTGGAAGGATCAAGAGGAGAAATATGTTGAGCACATTTTTGGAATCGCAGAACAGTTCTGTCCTGGATTTCGAGATTTGGTTGTCGATACATATGTACTGACACCAAAGCGAATTGAAGAAGATATCGGCATTCGCTATGGCCACATTCATCATGTCGACAACACGTTTGGATTTGACCGCCGCATGCCGTATGCGACGGGAGTCGACGGTCTCTATTCATGTAGCGCGGGATGCCATCCTGCGGGAAGTGTGATTGGTGCTGCTGGGCACAATTGCGCAGTGCGTGTCATGCGCGATTTGGGAGTGCGTGGTTGAGATCCGCGGATTGGGAATAAAGTCCCTTGGAATCAGAGTTCGTCGAGCAATTGTT
>CAJCCX010000174.1 GCA_903961015.1 uncultured bacterium | reverse complement strand
TCTCGTTCCTTCATTGAGCTTCTTGATGAACGATGCAATCGTTTGAGCAGCACGGCCAGTGCTCTCTTGCATTCGCTTGACTGCCTTCCCCGCCAGCGCGACTTGGATGATTTCATAGCCCTGCGCTTCCAGTACCAAGCAAACTGCCTTCAGCACCGTTGTCTTGCCGCAGCCAGCACCTCCTGTGATAACCGCAAAGTGATGGTCGGCAACAAGGTGAACTGCAGCCCTTTGTTCGGAGTTGAGCAGAAATCCATTGCCTTCTCGAGTTTCGTATCCACTGATGATCCCATTCACACTGCAAGCGGGACTGAGAAGACCCTGCCGAACTGCAATGCAGTGCACCACGCGATCCTCTAAGATCGAGGCACCTGGGGAGTAAGCATTGCCCTGCTGGTCAAACAGAAGGCGTCCAGTGCGCTCACAGCGGCCTATGGCCGCATCGATGACGCTTTGTTGTTGTGGCTCGTTCTTGAGCAGTCGACGTATCCCATCGATCAAATCTGGCAAGGGGACATAGGTGTCGCCCTGACTAAACCGTCTGTAGACGCATTCCTCAACCGCAGCCGCAAGCCTTCGATCATCAGTGCGGGCAACTCCCAGCTTCTGGGTGGCAAGAACGTCAACCTCTGACCAACCGGCAGCAAAGCTCAAAAGCCGATAAGGATTTTCATGAATCTTGTTCTCGGCTTCGGCACCAAAGTGAGCCGCGATCCGTCTGCCGATCGCCAAGCCCACACCATTGGTCCCTAACCACTGAAGCGTCTTGCCTATCCCTTCCTCGTGCCACCCCTGTACCAATGCCAATGCTTTGCCGGGACTGACGACTTCTTCAAGCGCCTTGTAATCACAAGCATCCAGTATCGGGATCAAACGGTCCGTGAACGTCTCCCACAACTTGTCTGCGGTGGCGGGGCCAACTCCTTTGAACCGAGGATTGCGCTTGAGGTAATCGACAATGTGCGCGCCCGACGGCAACTTCAGCACCGCGTCTCCAGGCAGCACCTCTATCTGGTCTTGCATCATCTGGAAGCCACCGGCATTAATAAAACTGCGTGTACTGACCTTGCCTTTGACCGCCCACCACTGGCCCGCCGTGACAGGCACGGCCACTCCGCGTCCGTGCAGGCGAGCCACAATCTCTTGGTGGGTGTCCATGATTTCACCAGAATCGGTGATGCACTGTCCTCTGAGGATGGCGCCGTTGCGGTTCTGTGTAATCACTGAGAGCACCCGTATTAGATGGCTCTCTTCGCCCTGAGAACTCACCATGGCAGCCTTCCTGTCGTGTGCAGGACCTCATCCATTCCCTGGAATCGTCCGAGCTGCTTCCTCAATTCGCTGACCTCTGCTTTCAAGGCTTCGTTCTCTTCCTGTATCTGCTTGATACGAGCGTCACCAATACCAGAGCGTTTGGGCTCGCGCATTGCCACCTCGACCGGGTTTGCCACCCTTTGCTTGAGTACCCCATCCTTCTCAAGTCGATGGAGCAGATTGGGCAACAGAACATCTCTGATCTCTGGATTGGTGTAGAACACATTCCTGTTCAACCCACTCTCACGCGCTACGCGCTGTACGCTCAACACACCCTGATGGATGAATGGCTTGAAGTCCACGACCGTCTTTTGCCATTCCAAGAAGCACTCGGCATTTGCTCTGCCGTCTAATATCCCATTACTGCCCGCGCTGCTCATGCTTTCTCCCGTGTCTGCTTTCGGATTGTTTCGACCTCTTGGCGTAAATCGAATTGTGTACCTCGCAGGATGTCCAACTGGTCGTACTGCATCACCCGTAGTTCCGCAATCGTCTGCTCTGCCACCTTGAGTTTGGCTGTAAGGGTCTCGATGCGCGCTTGCAGGGCCTGACGGGGCATTGTTGAGTTGATCCGCCTGTGACCTTGGGAGCGCAATTGACGCTGAACAGCATGGGCCTGTTCGTAGGCCTCTGCGATGAGTGCTCTGCCATCCCACTCCTTGGTCGAAAGGACTCTACGGCCCAGTTCTTGCCCAAACTTCTGCTTGACCTTAGCCACGATGTTGGCCCAGGTTACCTCCACATCCATGTCCGGTAGCACTTCAATCATTTTGACGATCTTGAGAGCTAACTCTTCGGTCAGTACCTCAGGGCGCCCGTTCTTAACAATACTTCCTGACGCGCTTGCCTTTGTCTTAGCCATGCTGGGCTCCTTGATCAGGCGGCATCTTCTTCGTCGATAACGTCTTCATTGACGTCCTCACCCTCTTTGAATTCCGTTTCATTGGCTGCCCGGTTTTCTAGGCGCAAGTAGTCGCGCCCTTCAATAAATTTCTTTGCCTCCTGCTCCATGGATTGACGCCCACCGAGCGCCTCAATGGTCCGCTCTTGTTCAGGCCGACCATTGCGCTCGGGGTTGTAATAGCGGATGACAGCCCCAGAGGACACAGTTGGATCGTCGAGTCGATCAACCTTTCCCTTGAACGCATAGGCATCCTCAAGATCGGCCTTAAATGCCGCGTCCTTGATGAAATCCTTAATCTCCAGGAATTCAGCGATCAGTCGAGAAGCGATTTCTTCGACATCCATGTGCTGCTGAATCATTCTGCCCAGGTGCTCATCGAGCTTGTCAAGGTCGTGAACCAC
>CAJCCX010000173.1 GCA_903961015.1 uncultured bacterium | reverse complement strand
CGACATCATTTCAAATGGATTGTTGCTTTCTTCGCCAAATGTCGCCGTCTATTGGATCAATGATGGATCCGGTCGCTTTGCGCAGAAAGCCACTCGTCCTGCTGGTACAGAGGGATATGCGTGGACTGTGAATGCCGCTGATATGGATAGCGATGGAGACGATGATGTATTGATGGGTTCGGCTCTGCCTGGAAAGTTGACGGTCGCCGAAGTTGATGGCGCAAATGGCGGCGCATTCGTGAATGTCACTACAAAATCTGGTGGAAGTTTTTTTCGCGATATGACACTGATTGATATTGACAACGATGGTGATAGAGATGTCGTTGCAGTGGACATCGCTTTGCACACTGTGATGATCTATCGCAATACTTCTGGTGGAGTCGCAGACGATCCGCCGGAACAACCGTGGGGAACTCTTCCCAAGTTCAAGAACGCATCTGCTGCATCACAGTGGTTTGCACAATGGGAACAGGCCGAAGGATCTGTGGCTGGTGAAATTCCTGCAGTGTGCGGACCAGGCGCTGGCCCATGCGAAGTAGTACATGACACTCCTGGATGTGTTCGGACTCTGTGCTGCGAAGCTGTTTGTAATTTCAATCCACTCTGCTGCGAATTCCAGTGGGATCAGGCTTGCGTGGAGTCCGAGCAAGAGCTTTGCGACAACTTCAATTGCCCAAGTGTCGGAGCATGCGATCAATTTCATGCCAGTGTTGGCTGCGAAAACGAATCATGTTGCAGTTTTCTTTGTGATTTTGATCCGTTCTGCTGTTATTCCATTTGGGATGAAACATGTGCACGAGAAGCGCCAATGTATTGCGGAGTATCTGCATGCTCAATCGGTCACAATCCAATTGCCATTGAACTCCCAGAGATTTGCTACGAACGCCTTGATGACGGTTGCAACAAGGTTGGCGCTGGATCAATTGCTGCACTCTGTGGCAAGATCTATGAGTCGACGATTTCCTCCGATGTTCCTCGAGATACCGATTGGTTCCGACTCGATGCATTGGGATGTGCGAGCGCGGTCATAACATTTAACACCGAATTTCCGCTCTTGGCTCTGGTGGTTCAGGGAACATGCGATGGTCCGCTGCAAATGCGGCAAGCATTCGAAGTCGAGCCTTGCTCAAGCGGATCTATGCGTGTCGACAGCGCGCCGAATTCTTGGCTGGTGCTGAGTGCTGGAAATCTGGATCAAGTTTTCCGTGGCGAGTTTCCGTGCGACATTGTTGATCCGAATGATCCACCCCCAGATCCGACAGATCCTCCGTTTCAACCAGGTTTCTTTGGTCTGCATTACCGAGCGATTTTTCTCGCTGGAGTAATCGCCGGTGACATCAATGGCGATGGTCATGTCGATGGTTCGGATCTTTCGACCTTGTTGAGCAGTTGGGGAGGTTCAGGTCCCGCCGATCTCAATCACAACGGGATCGTTGACGGAGCGGACTTGACGACGCTCTTTTCGAATTGGGGATGAGTTGATTCCAGAATCGAAAGTCCCAGCCGTTTCAGCCTTCGTTCGCTGTCTGCTCTGATGCAACTTGAATGCACCGCATCATTTCAACACGGATGTTTTCGTGCGAAATCGTCACCCCTCGAGCCTTGAGATCTGCGGCTAGTTTTTGCAGGACATCATCGTCGCCAGGTTTCTTCAAGTCGTGCTGAATCAGTTCTGCAGCATAATCAGTGATTTGCTGCGGTGTCATCTTTGCAAGATCGCCGACCCAATGTGCCAGCATTTTATTTCTTCTCGCTTCAGCTTTGAATCGCTTTTCAGCATCAAAGGCGAATTTGTTCTCGAATGCATCTTCTCGTTTGGAAAATCCTGACATTGTTATAACTCCTTATCTCATTATAGTATCGAACAAAGGAGTCTCTGATGTCGCAATCAAATTCCACAACAAATTCGGTCTTGCCAGATAAACGAGTCAGAGATTATTCAGAGATCACAGTCAGCGAAATGATGGAGCCGATCCACGCGGTTTTTAATCCTTCTGAAACGGTTGAAGAGGCGGTGACGCAATTGCGTCAGATCGTCATGAAGACTTTTGTGACATATGGATTTGTTGCAGACCCATCTGGACGACTTCTGGGCGTTCTAACTATGCGTGATCTTCTCTTGGCTGATAAGTCGACCAAGATGGAAGACATCATGATTCGTAACCCATTTTCGTTGCAGAAAGATTCCAAGCTGATGGATGCGATGAAGTTAGTTCTGAATCTTCACTATCCGATCTATCCCGTTTGCGATGGTGCTGGAAAACTCGTTGGGCTGATTCGAGGTGCTGATATGTTTGAAGCGCAGGCGATCGAAATCAGCGCGCAAGCTGGATCGATGGTCGGTGTGACAAAAGAAGAGCGACTATCCACGCCGTGGATAAAAAGTTTGTTCTATCGACATCCGTGGTTGCAGCTCAACCTTTTCACCGCATTCATCGCAGCTGGAGTCGTTGCGGTTTTTCAGCCGACGCTTGATAAGTTGGTGATTCTCGCTGTTTTTCTGCCTGTTTTGGCAGGCCAATCTGGAAACACTGGTTGCCAAGCGCTCGCAGTTGCTCTGCGAGGGATGACTCTTGGAGAACTCAAGCCTGGCAAGGAGAAGGCGCTTGTGATCAAGGAAGCGTTGCTCGGTTTGGCAAACGGAGCGCTTGTAGGGATCACAGCTGGAATCGGTATGTTCATCTTTGCCAAGATGCAGGCGAAGCCCGAAGATCCAATGATGCTTTGGCCCGCGGACCGAGCTTTGATTCTCGCCTTCGTCACTTTCGTTGCGATGATCGCGAGTTGCATGATCAGCGGTCTTTCTGGAGCGTTCATTCCGTTGGTCTTGAAGCGACTTGGCGCAGATCCCTGCACCGCATCAAGTATTTTCTTGACAACAGCGACCGATGTGGCAAGCATGGGAGTTTTCTTGGGGCTTGCAACATTGTTGGTTCATTAAAATTCAATCCGAAAAACTACAAAAATAGAAAAAGGTCGAAGCGCTGCGCTCCGACCTTTATATTCATCCTAGAAAAGTGATTCTAGAATCGAGACTTCGAATCAAGTCGTCGATGTTCGCTTCGTGAAGACTGCAACAATCACGAGCAAGGCAATCAGGCCCACAAATCCGCCGCCGCCGAGTTGGCCAACAAACTTCATCAGATTGTCGGTGATCCCACCAAAGAATCCAACATTATTTGAGCCGAAGATGATCTGCACAAGGACGCCGAGTCCGATGAAAAGAAGCATGATGTCCATAAGTTCACGTGCCCAACCTTTGACCCAAGTAAATGCCTGCATTTGATAGCTCCTGTTTGACTCTGATCATTGGGAACATTGCACGATGCAATGCTGCCAATGTTGTTATCGACGAATACAGCCATTTTCGCCATTTTTTCTTGAATCTTCGTTGTTTATCGAATGGGGGGGTGTTTCCATATTCATAAAAAGACCCTTATTTTGACGAAAAGCGCGTTTTTACTTTGCATTTCTGCTCAATTCAGGGCGTTTTACGATCGCATTCGAATTTAAGAAATCATTCTTGCTGCAATCGTGACGAAACTTCAGATTCGACAATATTGTTGGCGAATTGGACAATAGATGATTTCGCATCGACTATTCGTTACGCATTCAAACTGATCGCAACTGCTTCTGCGATCTTGATGCCATCAATCGCAGCAGAGAGAATTCCGCCAGCGTAACCCGCGCCTTCGCCAGCAGGGAAAAGTCCGTGGGTGTTGAGACTTTGCAAATCAAAATCACCGCGCGTGATGCGAATGGGTGAAGATGTTCGCGTCTCGACTGCAGTCAACACAGCGTCAGCAAGATCGAATCCTTTGACCTGCCGCGCAAATGCAGGAATCGCTTCGCGAATTGCAGCAACTGCATACTCTGGCAGAGACGTCGAGAGATCGCAGAGGTGAACCGACGGGGTATAAGAAGGTTGCACGGTGCCCAAAGCAGTCGATGGGCGACCTGCAAGAAAGTCGCCGACCAATTGACCTGGAGCTTTAAATCCACCGCCTCCAAGTTCGAACGCGCGCGATTCCCAGAAGCGTTGAAAAGCAATTCCAGCCAAACGACCTTCTGGATAATCCACTTCAGGCGTAATACCCACAACGATTCCAGCGTTTGCATTGCGTTCGTTGCGAGAGTATTGGCTCATTCCATTTGTCACGACTCGGCCGGGTTCAGACGCGGCAGCGACGACTGTTCCGCCGGGACACATACAAAATGTATAAACAGATCGACCGTTCGTGCAGTGATGGACTAATTGATAATCCGCTGCTCCAAGCAGTGGGTTTGGAGATTTTTCGCCAAAGCGACATTCATTGATCAGTGACTGTGGATGCTCGATTCGAAAGCCGATTGAAAAAGGCTTCGCTTCGATGTGTATACCCCGCGCATCGAGCATCTCGAATGTATCGCGTGCGCTGTGTCCCACAGCGAGAATGACATGGTTTGCGGAAATCTGTTCGCCGCTTGCAAGCGTGACACCAGTGATACGGCCTCGTGTGGGATCAGCATCGTTTCGTTCGATCTTGATGTCATCCACTCGGCTTTGAAAACGGACTTCGCCGCCAAGTTCGATGATCTTCGCTCGCATTTTCTCCACGACGCCGACGAGACGAAATGTTCCGATGTGCGGTCGATTGACATAGAGGATTTCTTCTGGCGCGCCTGCTTGCACGAACTCATCGAGCACTTTCAATCTGTAGTGCTTTGGATCTTTGATTTGGCTATACAGCTTTCCGTCGGAGAAAGTACCTGCGCCGCCTTCACCAAATTGCGTATTCGATTCTGGATCAAGAGTGCCATCCTCCCACATACGAAAAGTATCTTTCGTTCGCTCGCGCACGGCTTTTCCTCGCTCAAGAATAATTGGGCGAAAACCAGATTGCGCCAAGATGAGAGCCGCAAAAAGTCCAGATGGGCCCATGCCAATCACAAGCGGTCGGTTTGTTTGCGTGGGAGATGCCTTCGCCACAAATTTGTAACTCGTATCAGGAGCTTGGCTGATACGGCGATCACCCTTCACGCGCGCAAGCAATGCGGATTGATTGCGAACTTCAACATTGATCGTGTACACGAAGAGCATCGCATCTCGCTTGCGTGCATCGATGGAGCGACGGAAAATGTGAAAGCGAACAAGATCCTCGGATGGAATTCCAAGTCGATTGATAATCGCACGACGCAGTGCGCCTTCAGGATGTTCAAGGGGAAGTCGAAGTTCGTTGAGTCGTAGCATTTTGTTTCCCTTCCAAGGAGAGATCTGGTGAGCCCTCCAATGTAGTGGGAGGAGCGATGTGGGGTACTTCGCCCAAGAACACCCGTACCCCTCGCCAAAGAACGAGCCGTGACATATATTTTCAGTGAAGGGTCGCAGATGAGAGAGTTGATTTCAGCAAATAATCTTCACAAGTCTTTCGCAGAGCTGCATGCCGTGAAAGGCGTGACACTTCAGGTCAATGCCGGTGAGGTTGTTGGCTTTCTCGGACCCAACGGCGCGGGTAAGACCACGACAATGCGAATGTTGACAGGATTTCTTGATCCAAGCCAAGGAAACGTATTGCTTGATGGATTCTCTCTCGCCGATGATCCGCTTGCTGCACAGAAAACCTTTGGCTATTTGCCTGAAGGTGCACCCGCATATCCGGAAATGACTGTGCGCGATTATTTGCAATTCATAGCGCGTGCGCGGGGGATCCCTCGTCGAGAGATTGCAGGAAAGATTGGTGAGGTCGCTGGGCGTATGCACTTGCGTGGTGTGCTCGACCAGGTCATTGAAACTCTTTCAAAAGGATTCAAGCGACGAGTAGGAATTGCACAGGCGATCATTCATGATCCACCCATCTTGATTATGGACGAACCAACAGATGGTCTCGATCCGAATCAGAAGCACGAAGTGCGAGAACTTATTCGCGCAATGGGTTCGACGAAAGCGATCGTTCTTTCGACGCACATTCTTGAAGAAGTCGAAGCAGTCTGCACGCGTGCAGTTGTGATCGCAGCTGGTCGAGTGGTCTTTGATGGAACGCCAGAAGAATTTGAATTGCTCGCGCCCGCAAGCGTCACGCGCAATCGAATGGATTATGTCTTTCGACAATTGACGGCAACTGCGGCAGAGGTGACGCTATGAGCCCTTGGCAGGTGATTTTTCGCCGCGAGTTTCGCGCGTATTTCGCAACGCCGCTTGCAGCTGTTTTTTTAGTGGTTTTCCTTTTTATGTCGGGTGTTTTCAGCTTTTCGATGGGCGGACTCTTCGAGCGTGGCCAAGCCGATTTGCGTTCATTTTTTCAATTCGTTCCGTGGCTCTTTCTCTTTCTCGCGCCTGCGCTTTCGATGCGACTCTGGGCTGAAGAACGACGACTGGGCACGATCGAAGTTCTTACAACACTCCCAATTCCACTTTGGCATGCAGTTGTCGGTAAGTTTCTTGCCGCTTGGTTTTTTTCATTGGTGGCACTCGCGTTGACAGCGCCACTCTGGATGACAGTTTCGTGGTTGGGTGATCCAGATCAAGGAGTCATCGTGGCGGGATACATCGGATCTGCGATGGTCGCGGGAATCTTTCTGGCCATCGGTGGATTTGTCTCCGCGCTGACGAAAAATCAAGTGATCGCATTCGTAGTCACGATCGTCGCATGTTTTCTCGTGCTGCTTTCTGGATTTCCGCTCGTGCTGAACTTCTTTCGAGATTGGATGTCTTCCGGTGCGGTGGACGCCATCGCAAGTGTCAGCGTGCTGACGCATTTCAATAGTTTGATGCGCGGCGTTGTGGAACTTCGCGATGTGGTTTATTTCGCCTCTGGAATTTGCGCGTTAATGGTCGCAACTACTTTTGTTGTTGACTGGAGAAAGAGCGCCTGACATGAAGCGAACGAACAAAAGATCGATGGCGATTCTTGCCAGTTTCTTCCTGTTGTTAGGGTGGATTTCGCTGAATGCAATTCTTTCGACGGTCGCCATACCTTTGCGAGCGGATTTCACAGAAGGATCTCTCTATACGTTGTCGCCAGGAGTCCGGGCGATGTTGCAATCACTGGAAGAACCAGTTCGAATAGATTTTTATTATTCGCAAGATGCGGCGAAAGATATTCCAGTCATCAGCAATCATGCGATGCGCGTGCAGGAATTCCTCAACGAACTTGTGCGTGCATCAGACGGTCGAGTCGAGGTGCAAACCATCGATCCTCAACCATATTCCGAAGGCGAAGACGCTGCGAAGAGCGCAGGCATTTCGCCGATTACCGCCGATGGCGCTGGCCGACAACTGATGCTTGGTCTGGTTGTATCCGGCGCAACGGATCGCCGCGAAGGAATTCCATACCTGAATCCAGCCGAAGAAGCCTATTTGGAATATGACATTTCGCGAGCGATTATCAGTGTGTCTCGTCAAGCGAGAGCGCGTGTTGCGCTGATCACAAGTTTGCCGATGGATTCGAGTTTCGAACCTCGCTCGCAGCAGATGACACCTCCGTGGCAGATCTTGGCGCAACTGCGAACGCTCTTTGATGTTGAAGTTGTTGCTGCGAATGCCGAGAAATTGCCCACGAAATTTGATGTATTGGTGATTGCGCATCCCAAGGGACTGAGCGAGCCTCTCCTTCGCGCGATTGACGCGTATGCCGTTGGAGGCGGGCGTATGTTGCTCTTTCTTGATCCATTTTGCGAGTCTGATGCGCAGGCAAGCGGACCTGGCGGATTTGGTGCAGGAGGGGGCGCAAGTGATTTAGCAAAGCTTCCAGCTGCGTGGGGAATTGAATGGAATCCTGGACAAGTTGTTGCAGACCGAAAATATGCGCAGCGTGTGCGCGCACGCTCCGAAGGTGGATTGGCAACGATCGAATATGTCGCATGGCTCATGCTTTCCAAAGATGCAATCTTGCATAAGGATCCAGCGTTTGGAGTTCTGCAAACGGTCGTCATGCTCTCCGCAGGTTCGCTGCAGAAGACGGAAGGCTCGTCGCTTGAGATGACGCCTCTGATTGAAAGTTCGGAAGATTCGATGATCATCGATGGATCGAAACTTGGATCGTTTGCGGATCCCGCTGCGTTGCTTCGTGAGTTCAAGCCAGATAGTCAGCGACATGCAATCGCCGCACGATTCGCTGGGCAAGTGAAGGGTGCGTATCCAACCGATGTCGCGCCTGCACCTGCATCGATCGTTGTTATCGCAGACGCAGATTTACTGCGAAATGAGGCGTGGATTCAAGAAGAACGCGTCGGCGCGCTCAGCTTGGGATGGAGAACATTCGCTGACAATGGTTCGCTTCTGGTCAACGCCGTCGAACAACTTTGTGGAAAGAACGCTCTTCTTTCACTGAAGTCACGTGGTGCAAGTCAACGACCATTCGATGTCGTGCGAGAATTGCAGCGACAGGCAGAGGACCGTTATCGCAAGAAAGAAGAAGAGTTGAAAGCGCGCATTGCACAAACGCAAGCCAGAATCAATGAACTACAGAAGCAGAAAGCGCCAAATCAAATGTTGATTCTCACAACTGAACAACAAGCTCAATTACAAGCGGCTCAGTCAGAAGTTTCCGATGCACGCAAGGAACTGCGCCAAGTGCAATTCAGTTTGCGCGAGGAAGTAGAAGCGCTAGGTCATCGTTTAATGCTTCTGAATGTTGTCGCATGGCCAATCGTCGTTGCGATCTTCGCTTTAGCATTTGGTTTGCGCCGCAACTTCTGGCGCCGAAAGGCGGCAATATGAACGGATCGAAAGTCCTTCGCATCTTGATCGCAGTTGTTTTTATCGTCGTCCTTGTCGCAGTCTTGCTTCGAATGTCTGGGCCGAACTCCGTCGATCAGACTGGGATCGGAGATTCGATGGTCAATCTTGCTGAACTTGCTCCCAAGATCAATGCAGTCGAAATGGAAAATGGTTCAGAATCTATTCGGGCGGAGCGTGGGTCAAATGGATGGATGGTCACTTCTCGCGATGGTTTTCCTGCAAAGCCTGAAACGATTCAAGAAGTTGTTCGCGGGCTCATTTCGCTGAAGAAATCCCAGAGAATGACAGCGAAACCAGATCGACACGGCGAGCTTGGTCTGGCATGGCCAGATGAGAAGAAAGAATCGCGACGCCTCCGCGTTTTCGCAGAAGGATCGGCTGAGCCGGTTGTTGATCTGATCGTTGGTCGAGCGGTGCAAGCTCCAACTGGTGTCTATGTTCGAAAGAACGGAGAGAATCAATCATGGAGATGTATTGGAACGCTTGGTGCAGGGGGTGACATCGGATCTGCAAGTTCGATGTCGTCGTGGCTCTTTGGACCAATCGCAGATATTTCAGCTGACGAACTTCAAGAGGTTGACTTTGATGGTCTGAAGATGACGAAAAAAGATGGTCAGTGGTCTATCGATCCGCCAGAGCAAAATCCGCCTGCGCAAGATCCGCCTACGCAAGATCCGCCTACGCAAGACACAAAGGCTTCATCGCCTATCGCAAATCCAAGACGCGATGCGATGAAGGGAACGCTGCCATATCTCCTTTCTGGATTTCAGCCCGAAGATGTTCGCAGAGAAAAACCAGAAGATCTGTCGCATCCAAATCAGTTGTCGGTCATTCTTCGCATTGATGCTGATCACACCGTCGATGCTCGGCTTTGGAAGGAGGGCGATGCGATTTGGATTCGACTCGCTCTAGGTGATTGCGCTGGACAGCCAAATGAAAAATTGACCCAAACTGCGGCGCAGTGGTCTGGTTGGGTTTTCAAGATGCCATCTTGGAGAACTGGCTACTTGAATCCACTTTTCGAGGCTGAAAATCATGCGGTTTCTGCGCCAAAGTCTTCGCTTCCGGAGGGTTCCGTTGCCTCGCCGCCACCCGCCGCGCCTTCTTCTGTGAAATAATCCACAAAAGATTTCGTTCTTTGGGATAGCGCCGTGCGCTTCGAATGGGGATAATTTGGCAATGGCAACTCCTGTGAATCCAGACAAATTACCGACGGTAACCAAGCTCACAAAGATTTACGAAGGCGACGGAGATCGCCTTGTCGAAGTTCCTGTCTCTGGTCAGAAGGTGACGATTCTGCCATCTGGCGATCCGCGAACTGCGGAAGCCACTCGCCATATTCGTGTTATGTGGGGACAGCATCTTTTAGATGATGTAGTTGAGGGTCACTATCGAACATTGATCTGCGGCGTGAATGACTCCGACAACACGCGCGGAATTCTTGGCGAGATTCTCAAGTTGGTGCCGACAAGTCAGTGGTCACTTTCTTCTGCGACAAGTTATGCAAAGGTTTTTCGCACAGCAGTCAGTGTGCATGCGAAGGAAGATCGAGAGCCATACATTCTAAAGTTCGACTTGGACCGAATTCTTGTGCTTGCGCTTCTGAGACCCAATGGTCGAGATCACTTCACTCTTGAAGATATCTATCGAGGCTTTCGAACGATTTCGCAAATGCTTGATGGCCGCGCTGATCGTCGTCCAGTCGCATCCATTTCATTCTTAGGAGCGAAGAGCAATCGCTTGCTTGATCACAACGGTCAAGAGCCGAGTAGTGAAGCAGTTTTAAAAGCGATGTATGACGCTGGATATCAAGGCGATTTCTATCCGCCAGTTTCTGCTTGGGATTCTCCTCGCACTGGAGTTTTTGCTCGATACCCATTCCCCGCTGGCGTCGACCGCATGCGCGAAGGG
>CAJCCX010000172.1 GCA_903961015.1 uncultured bacterium | reverse complement strand
CCGAATTCAACTTGTTCCAGAAGAACAAGTGAAGGAACTGAGATTGCAGGCAGATGCAAGCGATTTCCAGCAGGCTTTGGAAGATTGTCGCAGTGAAGAGGGTGACACTTTTCTGGGACGTATCGCGGCCGCTGGAATTGATCGATCCTTGCGCGGACCACTCGGTGGACTCGAGGCGCGTGCTGCGATGGAGGATGCTGGTGAAGACGAAACAGCCCGACTGTTTCGAGCAATCGATCCTATCGCCGTGATTGCAAGCGTTGCTCCTCTCCTTGGCTTGCTGGGAACTGTTCAGGGAATGATCGGTGCGTTTGAAACCGTGGCAGGTACTGCGACACGAAGCAGTGCGTATTACGAAACGCTTGCCTCAAACATCAGCATTGCTCTGATCACCACATTTCAAGGTTTGGTCGTTGCGATTCCATGCGTTATGGTTCACTCGTGGCTTCGAAATCGAATTGATCGCGCAGCATCAGAAGCTGGTCGAGCGCTTGAACCACTTGCGATGTCCCTTGAGCGCATTGGTACGGCATTCACACAAGATGCGTCTCCACAAAAAGAAAATGCAGGGAGCAACGTCGGGTGAGAATTAGCCGCCGTCAATATGGGATGGCAATCTTGGATATGACGCCGATGATCGACGTCGTTTTTCTGCTGCTTATTTTCTTCCTGACGACTGCTCAGATGGCTCAAATGGCTTCGTCGCCGGTGACTTTGCCAGAAGAGGCTGGAAACGCGGAAGAATCCTCTGGATCCGCCGGAATGGTGGTCAACATCGATTCGATGGGGGTTATCACAGTTTTGGATCAAGCGATCGAAACGAAGGAGTTGATGAAGCGTGCCAAAGAAGTGATGGCCCAAGATCCTGTCGCTGTTCCTGTGATTCGCGCGGATCGCCGTTCAACCGCGGCGAGGCTGAATGAAGTCGTGGATGCACTACGAAGCGGGGGTTGTCGCGCTGTGCGAGTCGCAACCACCCAAGTGAAGGAACCGACAGAATGAAGATCGGAGAAAAATCTCGACGTGGTGCACATGGTCCGATCTCGCTCAACATGACGAGCATGATCGATGCAACATTCTTGCTGTTGGCATACTTCATATTTACGACGGTGTCAGGCGATCAAGAGTCGCAGTTGATGGCGGATGTCTCAGCTTCTCGTGTCGGGACGGGAGCTTCTGCATTGAGTCCTCAAATTGTCGATGTCGAATCTGATTCGAGCGGTGCAATCTTTCGGATCGGCGCACGAAATATTCGAGCGCGAGAAGATTTGGCTGCGGTATTAAAGCAATTACCTCATGACATCGGCATAGTTGTCCGCGTACATGCCGGACCCGATGTTGCCGCAGTTGCAACTGCGATGCAAGCGGCGCAAGATGCTGGATTTGAGAAAGTCACCTATGTCACAGCGTCAAAGTAATTCAAATGGAATAGGAGTTCCCCAAGGATTCCGTGGGATAATCGCTCTCATTTTCGTGATCGCATTCTTGTCTTGCTCGCGAAGCGGATATGCGGCATGGCTCCCAAGTGCATCAACAGCAGACGACACAGAGAAAGCTGATGAATCCGCTGCCTTGACTGAATGGCTGACGCAGGCGGGGCTTGACGAAATTCTCGCAGTGATGCTCGACGAACAAGTTCGAAAGGCAACAACTTCCAGTCCAGCAGCGATCGCTCGTTTGTCGGATACATACATTCGACTCATCAGAGTCGCACTCGACGAAGATCGAGTCGCAAATTTGCGCGCGCGAATCGAAAAGTTTCTGAGTCGTGATCGGGTACTAGATCAATTTAAACTTCAAATTGCGTTGGGGCGCGCTGATTATCGCATGGCACTGCGGGGCATCGAGCGATTGCGACAAGGCCAGGCAAACAATGATGAGAAAGCGCGGACATCTGCATCGCTTCTCCATTCACTCGAGTCACTGGATCAATTATCTGATCAGTTAAAAAAGCGGATCGAAGAAATGCGAATTCTCGCGGCGGGAGGCGATGAGCAGCAGAGAATCACATTTGGCGCTGAAATTGATGACGATTCAGATCTTCTAATGGAGGTGAAGTTCCTTCAGGCGTGGGGTCGATATTGGCTTCTTTGGATCGAGCGCCCGCCTGCAATTTCGCAACGGAATTCTGCATCCACTTGGATGCGTCAGGCGTCCGAATTGGTCGCAGCATGGTCTGACCTTCTTGAAACTGGGAAGTCCGTGCCAGAACCAAGTGATTGTTCAATCGATCTTCTTTCAGAGCAGTATTACGCGCAGTCCATTCTTGGCATGGCTTTGACAAAGGCGTTGCAGAGCGATGTTGCTGTTGCGGATGGGTGGTTTGCGCTTCTGAAACAGAGTGGAGTCTGGGAAGGACTTTCCGATTCATCTGACTGGTATCTCCAAGCACTTGTTGATACAGGTTCGTATGAACGTGCGCGAACTTTTCTTGCGAAGTCATCCGAGACTTTGAATTGTCCATCTGTGGTCGGTGCGGCGGTACGAGCCGTGGAGGAATCCTCGGACAACCCAAACGCACTTGAGTTTGCAAAATCCGCCGTTGCAGTCGCTGCAATTCAGGGTGACTTCGGATCTGTTCGACGGATCACTCGTCGAGTTCCTTCACTTACGAAAGGAGATGAGTTTTCAGCTTGTTTGGCTCGGGGAATTGATTTGTATGACCAAGGTCGTGCGGCGACTCAGCCCAAACTGAAGAAATCATTTTTGGAATCAGCGGTTCGCGAACTTTCGCTCGCTGTGCAATCTGCTCCAAAGGAACGGCAGACTGCGGCGGCAGTTCAAGAACTTCTCGCATGGGCGCTGCTCGGTTCAGGACAACCTTGTGAAGCAGCGGAATCATTTGTGCTCGCATCGAATCAACTCGCAGGAAATCGAGCGGATGAATCGCTTTGGATGGCTGTGGAAAGCTTGACGAAGGGCGGCTGCCCCGACGCAAAAAAAACGAAGGACTCTCGCGGATTCGTGGTTGCGGGTGAGTATCTCGAACGCTTCGAATCTGGAAATCACGCAGGAAGTGCGGCTGCAATTTTGAGCCAAGCGCCTGGAGCGGAGCATGACGATGTCTTGGTTGAACGCCTGATCCGTGATACGCAGCGAGAAGGAGAATCAAGCCCATTACGCGAATCCGCGGCATCACTTCTGTACCGCAGATTTCGAACCGCGCAAGGATCGGATCGAGCAAAAGAAGCCAATCGTTTATTAAACCTCCCCATTTTGCCCTTCACTTCTTGGCCTGCAAATTCGTTGGACATCGTTGTTCGCCAACAACTGGAGGCTTCACTCGATTCTACGGTTGCCCAGATTGATGATGCGAAGAAACTTTTGCAACTGGTCGAAAAGAAGTATCCAGTGGGTGAGGAACCGATGGAATTCCGATCAGAACTTGCAGTTCGAAGGATTGCCCTTGCGCAAGCAACGCAGAATCTTGAAATGTTGACGGAAGCAATCGCAGCAATTCGAAAAATTTCTGATCTTCAATGGCGCCCAATTGCAGAGGGGATTTATATTCGAGCAGCAGAGTCAATGATTCTGCAAAGAATTCTTTCCCCACAGCAAACGATTGATTGCCAATACTCATTGGTGGTCGCACGAAGGTTTATGGTGGATACAGCCAGGAAATCAGCTGATTCTCAGCGAGCCGATACGGCGAACATTCAACTTGGCCTTGCGTTACTGAACGCTTCCCGAACGCTTCGTTCGAATGCGTCTGTGGGGATCGCACCTCCGATTGGTTTGGATGCGCAAACGATGTCGAAGGATGCGCTTTCAATTGCAAAGGAGATTCTCGCAAATCGACCTGATGATGCACAAGCATTTGCACTCATGGCCGATGCAGGAATTGCGTCTGGTGATTTTAATGTGGCATTTGAGGCGCTTTCACGATTGGTCGGCGCACTCCCATCGCGGTCAGACGCTTGGTTCGAGCGGAAGGCAGATCTGTGCGAACTGATGGTCGCATCGAAGCCTGATGAAGTTCGCAAAATTTTGATGCAGCATGTTGTCCTCATTCCAGACTGGGGACCAGGACTTGGAGGCGCACGGTTGAAAGCATTGGCAGATCGTTTGGGAGTTGTATCGCAGAAAATTCCCGTGGAAGGCAAAGAGAAAAAATGAGCGCCGCACGCCACTTGCTGAATCTTCCAATCAATACAGACGACTACGCGTTGCTTGGAGTCAGTCCTGGATCCTCTCGTGCCCAAATCATTCATGCTGCTCAAGGCAGGTTGAACGCAATCGCTGTTCATTCTCAAGCAGAGAGTCAAGACGCCCAGCTTGCTCGATTGGAAATTCGCTCTGCAGCACAAAGATTGGTTGCCATTGCAGCGAAAGCAAGCAAACAGGCAAGCAATCAAGCCAGACCAATGCAATTTGGTTCGATTGCCGCAGCAGTTCTGATGCGCCGAAATCCTCGGCGAGCACATATGTTTCTGGCTCAGTTGAAGTTGGACGAACCAAAGATTTCGACATCGCAGCATTTCAACTCGCCGAAGATCAGTGAGCCCGCAAGCGAAATTGACTTTCAAAGTGATCCTGAACATGTTCGCCGCGCTCCGTGGTTGTTAGTCACCTTTGTATCGCTTTCGCTTATTGGGCTTATTGTCGAGATATTTGTTTTGCGTGCACAGATGCAGAGCACCGCTTTGTACGAGGAATCGAAGAAGGTGGATACGAGTCAAGAACCTTCTCTCGCAGTCGCTCCCCCACGAGTTCCTGTCACGTCATCCAAAGTCGAAGAGCCCATTGTTGCGCCAATCATTGAAACTTCCAGTTCAAACTCGAATACCCAGAAGGGTGCGAGTACGAAGTCATCGACAAGTAAGATCAATGAAGCAAGTCGGTTACTTCGAAATCGATGGCAACGTGCAGCGCGTGCTGCCGCAGAAATACCGGCTGAATCAATCGCACCAGCTACTTCAAGCATCGAAGATCCTCTGGAAGAATCGCTTCGACAAGGCATCTTGCTGGAACGCATGGCTTCGCTTGATTTCATCGCGCGTCAATTGGAAGCGGGGGATGATCAATCAGCGACCCTCTTGCTCGATACAATTTCTACTGAGTCGTCCATCACGATCGCAACACGCACGCCGATCACTGCTCAAATCTCACTGGAAATCGATGGGGAATTGAGCAAAGGCCTCGCTCGATTTCCTGGGACAAGTCAAGGCCGCATCGCGCTTCTTCGCTCCTTTCGTACTCGACCATCAGCTCCTGGAAGGCTTGACGCTCAAACGCTTGTTCAGGAAGCGCTCAAGGGACCCAGTCGTGCAAGCCGCACAATTGCTCAAGCAATTCTTGTGGATCGTGGAATGAATTCTCTGAATGTCCTTGATGCGGTCGATGAGCGATTCGTCGAATTGGCAAATGACCCAGCGCTTTCTGGGATGATTTATTCGTTCAGCGGAATCGACCCCAACGGTGTGGAGGGTTCTCCGGCGGCGCGTGCATCGATCGTGAAACAGATCATCGTCCTTCGTGGATCTCGGGTGAATGACCTTGACATCGCATCTGAAGATTTTGCAACGACGCTGCGAAAAATTGCTGTGTACTTGAGAATCCCGAATCCTCCTAAGGAGGCCTCGGAACTTTTGCGTTCAATCAATCCAAAATATTCAACTCGTCAACTCCGCATGGGTGGTTTGAACGACTCTGGCGTTCTGCATGTGCTTGTTCAGAATGGCACAGCCTTGTTGAGAGATCAAGCATCAATGTTGAAGATTCGTCGTCCAGCGGACCATGCCATGATTGATCAAGTTGTATTTGATGCGATCATCGAACGAAGTATCGCCACAACTGCTTTGGGGCAAGCGGTCGTCAATGCACGCGCACTCTTGGCGATGGATGCGATTCAGTTGGGCGTTCCTTCTCTGCAGGTGCAAGTAAATCATCCGGTCAGCGCACCTCGAGCGCTTCAGTGGGATGCGGCATTTTCACCAGAGATTATTGCTCGCTGGCAGAGCAGACTTGAAGCGCTGACTCCTTCAAACCCTGCCGAATATCTGAATCTTGCGGAAGAAGTTGCAGACGAATCGAATGATGCGGGAAGCCAGCTGCTTGCTCGGCAACTTTATTCCTTGGCGGCTTCGATGGATGCCGGCACTCTTGCGACAACTGCGGCTTTGGGGCTCGCTGCTTTGGAGAATGACCAAACTATTGAAGGGCGCAAAGCGATTCAGCGTTGGTTGGCAATTGCACAGCGCTGGTCAAAGTCCGAGATTTCCAATGGTGCAGATTTGTCACGTGGAGTTGATATGGTTGGGTCAGCCGTGCGACTTGGTGTGGTTGAAGCAATCGTTCAATATCGCCGTGGATATGGAAGGCGAGCAAATGATCGGCTGAAAAAACCACAAGTTCGCGCCTTCTTTGATTCGTTTATGCAAAAGGTGCCTGGTGGAGTCGAGGAGTTTGATCGACTTTCTGCGATTCATACCAACGGAACTCCGCCGCCTCTTTCTCCAGAAACAATCGACGCACTTCTGCGAGTCGAGCATGGATTATTGAAGCCGAAGAGCGTGCTCTGGTCTGATGCGATTTCGATGGGTGAGGGCGAGCCAACATTTGATGCGCCTATCGGAAGTGCTGTCGAGATATTCGGCGTTGATCCGACGCGAAATCGTTGGACACCAAACGGGTGGATCCAGGTCGATGGTGTGCGTGCTGACAAGAAGTGACGCGCTCGCTGTTTGGCTCTCGATCGAAATTTTTAAGCAAATGCCTGTGCCAAATCCGCAATCAGGTCATCTGTATTTTCAATTCCAACCGAAAGTCTCACCAGCGAATCCATAATTCCAAGTGCCTCGCGTTCTGCTGTTGGAACGCTGGCGTGAGTCATAATTGCTGGATGTTCGATCAGACTCTCTACGCCGCCAAGACTTTCGGCAAGCGCAAACAGATGAACGCGCTCTAGAAATTTCCGGCTCTCTGCAATCCCACCATGCAAATGAATCGTGATCATTCCCCCGAATGCAGGCACGCCATTCATGCGCATTTGTCGTGCTGCAAGCGCGTGTTGCGGATGTGAAGCAAGACCGGGATAGACCACCGTTTTCACCGCAGGCTGAGTGGTCAACCACTGGGCGATTTTCTGCGCAGATTCGCAATGCTGTTTCATTCGAATCGCAAGAGTCTTTGCGCCGCGCAGCGTGAGATATGCATCGAATGGTCCCATCACGCTACCGATCGCATTCTGCATAAAGCGGAGTTTCTCTGCGAGATCTTGCCGTGATGTCACCAAACAACCACCGACGACATCGCTGTGACCGCCAAGATATTTCGTCGTTGAGTGCATCACAATATCGATGCCGCATTCGAGTGGTCGCTGCAAAATTGGTGATGCAAATGTATTGTCGACCACTGTGATCGCGCCATGCGCACGACCGACTCGCGCAACTGCATCGATGTCAACAACTTTCAATGTTGGATTTGTCGGCGTCTCCGCCCAAATCATCTGCGGCTTGCACGCTTGCGCTGCGCGCTCGAGCGCTGCGGTATCGCTCATATCAACAAAGACAACCTTGAGTCCTTGTGAACGCTGACGCACGCGTTGTAGCAATCGATTCGTACCGCCATACACATCGTCCATGCACATGACCGTCTGACCCGCATCGAGCAATTCCAAGCATGTCGCAATTGCCGCAAGTCCACTGGCGAATGCGAATCCACCTTGCGTGCGATCTTCTTCTTCTGTCAGCCCAGTGGATTCCAGATTTGCGAGGCATCTTTCGAGCGCAAATCGTGTCACATTATGACTGCGCGAATATTCGAATCCTTTGTGCACCCCAGGGGACTCTTGAATGAATGTTGAAGATGTATAGATGGGCGGCATGACTGCGCCTGTCGTTGGATCAGGACGCTGGCCACCGTGAATACAACGGCTCTCAAGATGCAGGGGTTTTGGATTCATGCGATAAGGGTAACGAATGCGCTCGTGTCACGTTGAATTCCGCTATCGCATTCTGCCATCGCATTCTTCGCCCATCAAAAAAGACAGGCGGGATTTGGGAACCGCAGGCATTCCGAAATCCCGCCGTCACATTTCATGAACTGGCGTTGCGAATACATTCCAAATCAGAACGGAATGTCTTCCTCTGGAGTTGGTACATGACTTTCGCCACCATTGCTTGGGGCTGAGCGAAAATTGCTTCCTTGATTGCTCGTCGCTCCTTCGCCACCACCGCCGCCAGTTGGGGTGCCGATGAATTGAAAACTATCGATGACGACTCGCATCTTCGATCGCTTCTGTCCATCCTTATCCGTCCACTGGTCCAATTTCAGCCGGCCTTCGATGAACACAGGTCGCCCCTTCGAGAGGTACTGCTTCATCACTTCGGCGGTGCGCCCCCAAGCTTCGCAGTCGACGAAGGTCGTTTCTTCACGATCCTCGCCTTCCTTGGTTCGGTATCGCCGATTGACGGCAAGACCGATTTCAGCAACGGACTGATTGCCCGCGATGCTCTTGAGTTCGACGTCCCGCGTGAGATTTCCCATTAATAAAACTTTGTTGTAACTCGCCATAGTGTGGCCTCCTGCACTCGATCTTATCGGGTCGCTAGGGGAAACATCCAAAACAAGAAAAAATTCCCCGACCATTTTTATGGTGCGGGGAAGTGGTTTCTCAAGTCAGGGCCAGTCCGGACCAGTTCCGGCTATGGACTTAGGAGTGGGCGAGGGGATTCAACCCTTCGATCAGTCCATCATGATGCTTGGAGCGTTTTCGCCCTCGTTTTCAGCAGCCTCATTGGTTTGCTTGCGAAGCTTGGCTTCCATAACAAGTCGAGCCTGACCTTCCGCATCTTGCATTTGCTCCATCGAAAGATGGTCTGCCTTCACGATCATTGCGCGAAGCATGCGCTCGGAGAGAGTGCAGTCACGCTCGATCGACACGATGGCCGAAGTCGGTGCGGTGAAATAGGCGAGGAAATAAACGCCGCGCTTATTGCTCTTGATGTCAAAGGCGAGCCGACGCTCATCCCACTTGACGAGGCTGACGATTTCGCCACCGTGGCGAGTGATGGATTCACGAACATGATCCGTGGCCGCAGCAAGATCAGCGGTGACGGCCTGAGGGAAGAGGAACATACCTTCGTATTGGCGAATGGTTGTTTTTGTAGCAGTAGACATTTGATACTCCTTGGAATTACTTCTTAGAAAAACTTTTAGAACGGTCAAGATTGATTCGCAGATGTATCGCCAGTCGTGGCGATCACCTTTCGGTTGAACTGATTCATTGTTGCCGCGAGTCCTTCGCGACACCAGAGTTGGACGGCTTTGCATGCATCTTCGATTCCCTCTTCTGCGAGTGGCTTCTGATCGTCGGTGAAACGACCAAGCACATAATCCGCCTGTGGAATCACGCCAGGTTTGTCGATGCCGACTCGGCAGCGACTCCAGTCGGGTGATCCCAATGCAGCGAGAATGTCGGTCAGCCCATTATGGCCGCCCGCACCGCCTTCACCACGAATGCGAATCGTTCCGCACGGAAGATCCAAGTCGTCGGCAATCACGATGAGTTCGCTTGTCGCGTTCATCTTGAAAAATCCGATCGCCTCGGCGACTGCGCGTCCCGATCGATTCATGAATGTTGTCGGCTTCAGCAGAAGTACTCGTTGACCAGCAATCTCGGCTTCGATCGTCAATCCGTTGAAGCGCGCGCGCGCAGATCCAGTTGGATCTGAGAAACGACGAGCCAAACGGTCGATCACTTCGTACCCGACATTATGTCGAG
This sequence comes from uncultured bacterium, assembly GCA_903961015.1. Taxonomy (GTDB): domain Bacteria; phylum Planctomycetota; class Phycisphaerae; order Phycisphaerales; family SM1A02; genus F1-60-MAGs104. The sequence continues at coordinate 3,965 of CAJCCX010000172.1, read as the reverse complement.
TGCGAGAGTATTCGGGGCCGGGATTACCAAGGCCAACGATCAACTTCATGCTGATTTCCTCATTGCTGATTGACCAGTAAAGAGAAGTCGAAAATGAGCAGAACCGATTTGCATTATTTCTTCTTGTCTGCCTTCTTGTCGTCGCCAGCAGCTGCTGCAGGGTCTTCCTTCTTGGCAGTCAAGACTTCAGGTTCGGCTGCGACAGCACCAGTTGTTGCTGCTTCACCCGTTGCTTCTTCAAGCACGAGGACGACTCGAGCCAACGCGAAGTGTGGATTGCTGACGGCGGTCAGGCCAGCAGCAAGCTTCAACTGCGCGACAGTCATGATGTCGCCAACCATGTTGGTGAGATCGACGCGAATCGATTCTGGAATGTCTCGCACCTTGCAGCGCAATTCAAGTTCAGAAATATCGTGCGTCAACACGGCGCCGATTCGTTTAGCAGATTCTGGAACTCCGATGAAGTTGAGCGCCACGCTGACGGTGACTTCTTCATCGAGATTGACGCGAGTCAGATCGACGTGAATGACATTGTCACCCATCCAACCGAATTGCAGTTCTTTCACGAGGCAAGTCTCGGATGTTCCGCCGCTCACTTTGATTTCAAAGACGTGCAGTCCGCGGCGAAGCGCAGAAAGCATTGTCTTCTCGTCAACGCTGACGGGAGTTGGTTGGCTGCCGTGGCCATAGATCACCGCAGGGAGTTGTCCCTTGGTGCGAAGGCGTTTGGCGTATCGGGTTCCCAAGCGCTCGCGCGGAAGGGCATCTAGGACGGGTACTTCATGACTCATAAAAATCTCCTGTTTTCAAAAAAAGAATGAACGCTAAATGTGAACACTCATAGTTAACGTTTGACCCCCGCGCCATGTGTAAACAGCGCAGAGATCGACTGATCATGGTGAATACGATGCACTGCTTCGCCCAAAAGCGAAGCAACTGACAAGACGGTCAATTTCGAATCGAGCATTTTATGCCGCTGTCCCACGGGAATCGTGTCCGTGGAAATGATGCGGGAGATGGGGCTTTCCATCAGGCGCTCGCAAGCCATGCCAACAAAGAGTCCGTGAGTGCAAGCGATATGAACGGCCTTCGCACCATGCTCCATCACAACCTTCGCAGCTTCGCAGACAGTGCCAGCGGTGGAAATCATGTCGTCAAACATCAGCACGGTTGTGCCTTCGACTGAACCAATGAGATTTTTCACAGAGACCTTTGATCCACTGTGTCGCCGCTTATCGATGATCGCCAAATCTGCGCCGAGCAAGTTGGCGTACATATTTGCGACCTTGACATTTCCAACATCGGGTGAAACGATCGTCAGTTCGCCAAGTTCGCCGCGAATGCGACGGAAGTGATCGCTGATGACTGGTGCTGCAGTGAGATGGTCGACGGGAATATCAAAGAAACCCTGAATCTGAGCAGCGTGCAAATCCATGCACAGAACGCGCTGAGCTCCAGCGGTTGTGATCAGATTCGCCACTAATTTCGCGGTGATTGGCACACGTCCTTCGTCTTTGCGATCTTGCCGCGCATATCCAAAGTATGGAATGACTGCGGTGATTCGCCGCGCACTTGCGCGTCGCAAGCAGTCGATGAATACAAGCAATTCCATGATGGTCTGATTGACAGGGTCGCTGCACGACTGCACGATGTAGCAATCGCGTCCACGAACATCCTCATCCAGTTTGACCAGCAATTCGCCATCAGGAAAAACGACAGTCTGCGCCTGGCCAACCGGCAATTCCAAGTGATCGCACATGGATTGTGCCAAGACGCGTCCAGTTGATCCAGCGAAAATTTTCAGTTGTTCTCGATCGCTTGCGCTCATCAATGTCTCTCCTGGCTGTGGCATTCAGTTTTCAAACGTAAAAGATTCGAGACCTCCGCCAGTTGTTCTGGCGTGTTGACGGAAAGAACTTCTTCTGGAGGTACAGCATCGACGACATGTACGGTGCGTCCAGCTTTCTTGAGAATATGAAAGACATCGGTGATGTAATATTCTCCCGCAGCGTTTCGATTGTCGACTTGCGCAAGCGTGTCCAAAAGTGCGCCGAGTTCGAAGCAGTAATACGAAGGATTGATTTCTCGATTCATCAACTGCGCAGGGGTGCAATCTTTTTGCTCGACGATTGCGCTGAATTCTCCCTTGGAATCGCGGGAAATTCGGCCATAACCCGCGGCATCTGGAATGACGCTTGTCGCAAGTGTTGCCGCCGCGTTGGCAGTGCGATGCGCATTGAGAAGCGTTGCAATCGTCGCCGGCGTGATCAGCGGACCATCGCCGCAGAGCACGAGCAGTTCACTTGCCCGATCAACATTCAGAAGCAGGGGGCGCGCTTGATCGACGGCGTGTCCAGTTCCAAGTTGTGGAGATTGCCGCACGAATTCAATATTCGATCGACCTTGGAAATGCGCTCGAATGATTTCTTCTTGATGTCCAACCACCAGAATGATTCGCTTGATCCCAACAGCAGAAACAGCATCAACAACCCATTCAACAAGCGGCTTGCCGAATGCAGTGTGCATGACTTTGGGGAGATCGCTGTTCATGCGAGTTCCCTTGCCTGCGGCCAAGATGACAGCAGTCGTCGAATGAAAACTCGGCGAAGCACTTTGTGAAGTTGAGGAGGGACGAGTCACGATGAACGCTCCAGTCAGTTCGAAAGGATGTCGATCGAATCAAAATTAGCCCACCTTGATTTGAACAAGGACTAAGAGAACCAAAATCTCCTGTGCTACCGTTACACCATGGGCCAAATGCACCGCCGAATAATAGCCTCGGCGCAAGATAATTTGATTGATCGATCGAACCAAAGTTCAAGTCCCTCGAAAGGGCTTGCAACGCAGGGGGAGTCGATGCCACAGTGCGTTCGCTGTTGGCACCGCGTCGGATCAACCGACGACGGAAACGCTCGACGCGGGGTCGGGCGTCCATCTCTGGGACCCTTGCCGCGGCTTCCTCTAGGCTGGAGTGTCCCTTGGCCGCGCCAAGACACCCCTTGCGGCGCCGCTGATTTCAAGCCGAGGCTTGAGATCATCCGTCACCGACGGCCCCTCTGTGAGGAGGGAAGAAGTTACTACAAATACGACTTCTCGCAAGGGCCTTTTGCTGCAATCTCCGATTTGTTTCTTACTGTTCTAATTCAAGGAAGTTCATCCAAATGACAACAATGGACCCAATTCAAATCGTTCTCGATGCATATCGAGAGGGCGCTTTCCCAATGGCGGACCCAGATTCTGGCGAAATTGACTTCTTTTCCAGCGATCCGCGGTGCATTCTGCCGCTCGATGACGGGGGGCTGAAGGTTTCCAAGACGCTCGCAAGAGTTCACCGCAGTGGGAAATTTAAGGTGGTCATCAATTCTGCATTCGAGCGGGTGATCACTGCTTGCGCCCAAGATCGCGCTCCCGAGAATCGTTCGTGGATTTCAAGCGAGCTTGCGCAGATTTATTTGGAACTTCATCGCCGAGGTCACGCGCATTCTGTTGAAGCGTGGCTTGGTGATGCACTCGTGGGCGGACTTTATGGCGTCGCTATCGGTGGGGCTTTCTTTGGCGAAAGCATGTTCAGCCGACCTTTGGAAGGGGGACGTGATGCAAGCAAGGTTTGCTTGGTTTCGCTAGTCAATCGACTGCGTGCCCGTCAATTTGTCTTGCTCGATTGTCAGTATGCCAATCCTCATATGGTCTCGCTCGGCGCGATTGAAATTCCCGCTCAGGGCTATCTGGTTAGATTGGCATCAGCGATTGACTTAAAAAGCGTTTCGCCTTTTGACGGCGATCAATAAATTGCAGAAATGCCACTCTTGCGGGCAAAAGTGTCCACGAAAGGTCGATTTGTGCCCGTAAAGGGGAAGGCGGGAATAATTTCTTGTAAAAATTGGGCGTTTAATTTGCAAAGTAAAATCTGCGGAGTAGTTTTTTAATGTAGTGAGCCACAAAGGGCTGCGCGTAAGCGCTGGTTG
>CAJCCX010000171.1 GCA_903961015.1 uncultured bacterium | reverse complement strand
TGCGATCCACGAACGAACCCCAAGATAAATCAGATACGCCGCGCCGATGTACTTCAAGATGGCGAATGCAACTGGTGATGTCGAAAGAAGCACGCCCAGACCCGTTGATGAAAGGCCAGCAATAAAGACGATTCCTGCTGCCAAACCAAGAATGCCGGGGAAAGCATTCTTCACGCCATATCGAAGCGCATTCGTCAAGGTCATCACGACGCCAGGGCCAGGACTGGCCACGACCATCGCTGACATCAAGACATAGAGGGGAAACAATTTCATAGCAGAGTGGCAAAGAGAGTATGCAATCCTGCCTTATGGCGATTCCTTTATCCTGCACGAATGAAATCTTTTCAATGTGTTCTGCACTATGTACTGAGCTGCTGCTTGATTCTCATTTGCATTACCGCATGCTCTTCAGTCGATCAATCACAGGTGATCGTTTCGACAAATGCCCCAGTTGGTCAAGGTGGCACCAATTTATTTTTTACGCCAACAAATCAGTTGCTCACTCCAGCGGGAAAGTTGGTGGAACTCCCTGGAATGCGCCCGCAAGCAATTGCGCTCTTCGCTGACGGAACGCGATTGATCACCGCTGGCAAGACTGCCGAAATCGTTGTGGTTGATCCGTTGAGCGGCGAGATCATGCAGCGCATCGCGCTTCCAGCAGATGACGAGGCGCACGCTTCTGTCAATCCAGTCTCGCCACGACTGCTCAAGCCAGATAAGAATGGACAACTCAGCTACACAGGGCTCGTGGTTTCGCCTGATGGGACTCGCGCTTTTTTGGCGAATGTGGACGGCAGTATCAAAGTATTCGGCATCGATGACAAGGGAACGATTTCGGCGCTCTTCACATTTCCTCTTCAGCACGCCAATGCTCCGCGCCGTGAAGCAGAGATCCCATCAGGAATTGCTGTCTCGGCTGATGGCGGAAAACTTTATGTATGCGGCAATCTGTCGAATCATCTCTTGGAGCTCGATGCGAAGGATGGTCGCGTGCTTCGAACATGGGATGTTGGTGTCGCGCCGTTTGATGTCGTCATCGCTGCAGGAAAGGCGTATGTCAGCAATTGGGCTGGTCGACGTCCAGATGCACAGAGTTTGACTGGTCAAATTGGCCGCGGATCCATTGCGCGTGTTGATCCCGTGCGATTCATCGCAAGCGAAGGATCGGTTTCGATTATTGATTTGCAAGGCGATCGCGTTCCAACCGAGATCGTCACGGGTATGCACGCCAGCGCGCTCGCCTCATCACCCGATGGCAACTGGATTGTCGTTGCAAATGCGGGCAGTGACACTCTTTCTGTCATCGACACTCGCACGGATCTCATCCACGAAACTATTTGTATGCGTCAACATCCAGATGATTTGTTTGGTGCGCAGCCCTGTGCCCTGACTTTCGATCCCACTGGAAAATCTCTTTATGTATGCAACGGCAGTCAGAACGCAATCGCAGTCATCGAGTTTGGTCCAAGCGAGGATCTCCCGAAGCGTTCTCGATCCATTGGTTTGATTCCTGTGGGATGGTTTCCTGGCGCAATTGCAATTGCACACAATGCGAAAGGTTCGATTCTGTGCGCTGCGAACATCAAAGGAACGGCGTTGACGCAGCGGTTGAATGTGCGGGAAAAGCAGATTCTAATTCCAAGCAATTTCGAGGAAGTCTTTCGCTTGTTCCACTGCCGTGCGAGAGCGAATTGAAAGCGATGACTCAGATTGCCCTGTTCAACATGCGTTATGGATTATTGCAAGATGCCAAGTTGCCAGCGCGTGCTGGTCAGCCACCGCGTCCGGTTCCAGAGCGCGTTGGCGAGCCAAGTGTTTTCAATCATGTTGTTTACATCATCAAAGAGAATCGGACGTATGACCAAGTTCTTGGTGATATCCCGCAGGGCAATGGCGATGCTTCGCTGTGTGTCTTTGGTGAAAACATAACTCCAAATCAGCACAAGATGGTTCGAGAATTTGTCTTGCTCGACAACACATATTGTTCAGGAGTCTTGAGCGCCGACGGTCACAATTGGGCGGACTCTGGGATCGCCAATGAATATCTTGAGCGTTCCTTTGCAGGATTTCCTCGCAGTTATCCCTCGGGAGCGTTCGAGAATGAAAGTGACGCGTTGGCTTACTCGTCTGCTGGATTTCTTTGGGACAACGCGATTGCTTCTGGAAAAAGTTTGCGAGTCTATGGTGAATTTGCTGAGACAAAGAAAAGTTGGGCGGATACAAATCGAAAAGGGGAGATTGCTTTTCAAGATCATTGGAAGGATTTCATCACTGGAAGCGCAGAAGTCAATGTCGCAAGTGTGCCAACGATCGACTCTCTGCGGCCATATCTCTGCACGAACACTGTTGGTTGGGATATGGATATTCCAGATGTTTTTCGCGCTCGTCAATTCATTGCAGAATTGAAGGAATACGAAAAGACTGGCACGCTTCCAAATCTGATCATCATTGGTTTGCCGAATGATCACACCAGTGGAACGAAAGCGGGCGTGCCTTCGCCTGCAGCTCAGGTCGCGGACAACGATCTTGCCTTTGGTCAAATCGTCCAAGCGATCAGTCAGAGTTCGTTCTGGAAAGACACGTGCATCTTCGCAATCGAAGATGATCCTCAGGCAGGCTGGGATCATGTCAGCGGATTTCGAACGACTGCGTATGTCATAAGTCCATATACCAAGCGAGGCGAGGTCATCAGCACGCAGTACAACCAAACAAGTTTGCTTCGAACGATGGAATTGATGCTTGGAATGCCGCCGATGAATCAAATGGATGCATCTGCGACGCCAATCTCAGATTGCTTCAATTCCAAAGCAAATTATGCTCATTTCGCTTCGGTACCAAGCAATATTTTGCTGGACGAATTGAATCCACAGCCGTCGGTGATTGCCGATCCGCTGCTTCGCGAAAATGCGCTGGCTTCGGCACGACTTCCACTTGAAAAAATAGATCAGTGCTCCGAAGATCAACTCAACCGCATTCTGTGGCATGCAATGAAAGGTTCTTCTGCGGTCTATCCGCTCTGGGCCATCTCTGATGTGGATGATGATGACGACGATGATGAGGATGTCAATAAAAATGACTGACGCATCATTGAGACCACTTTATTGTTAGATTGAACCCACTATGTCGCACCATGGAACCAGCGGTACAAGAGAAGGAAGTCTGAAGTTTGCACTTTGGTTCTGTTGTGTTGATCTGGTCTTGATGGGCAGTGCGGCGATGATGTCCAATTCAGTGACAATCATGGGCGATGTGTTGAAGGAAGCAACGGACACGCTTTCAGTGCTCGCAGCATTCCTGACCATTCGTGCAGTTCGTCGTTCAGCGTCGCATCAGTTTTCGTATGGCATCGGCAAGCTTGAAAATCTTGTCAGCATCATCATTGGCGTGATCATGATGGCGTGCGGAATTTTCGTGACGATTCGCGCTATACATCACTTCAGTCATCCCATCATGCCAGAAGGAACGCAAGCTGGTATCGCACTCTTCGCGGTGTATGCATGTGTTGGGTATTGGATTTGGGCGAGGAACAAACGGATTGTCGCACAGCAACCATCTGCAATCATGGAATCTCAAGCTCGACTTTGGTTTTCCAAGGCAAGTTTCGATGTTGTTATGGGAAGCGGGTTGTTGTTGGCGCTGATCTTCCGTCAAAGTGAATGGAGTTGGTACATCGATCCAATCGCATCGCTTGTTGGCGTGCTTTTTATGTTTCACGCTGCATGGGGGATGGCTTCATCATCAGTCGGCGATCTCTTGGATGCGACGATTGAAGAATCCGTGCAACTGAAGATCATGAGTGGGTTGGTCGTTCACATCGATTCATATGAGCGGATTCATAAAGTTCGAGCGCGTCGTTCTGGGCCCAATGTGTATGTCGAGATTTTTCTCGAATTCAATCCCAACGAATTGATGGGAGTTGTCCAAACGAAAATCGACGCTTTGCGTGCGGATTTAGAATCTCAGATTCCTGGAACCGATGTTTCCATTCGTCCGACCGCTCCTCAGGTCGCCTGAATCTTTTCAAGCAGCTTGAATCTTGAAGAGTGGCAGCAATCCGCTGATTTCAAGCACTTCTTTGACGTTGGATTGAAGCCCAAGCAGCGTGACAGTCCCCCCAAGCGGCTTCATTTTCTTGATAGCCATGATGAGTGAACGCAGCCCAGCACTGCTGACAAATGTCAGTTGTTTGCAATCGATTTTCAGGTTTGTCTCGCCCTTTGCGATCACTTCCAAGAGCGCAATTTCCACTGGCATTGCATTCCCAGAGTCCAATTTCCCATTCAGCCCAACAACAGTTCCGCCGCTGGAATGTCCAGGTTCG
>CAJCCX010000170.1 GCA_903961015.1 uncultured bacterium | reverse complement strand
GGCATCATTCATGTTGGCCCCAAGTGAACCGACGGCACCAACTGCGAGCATTTGAAGAATTGCTCGGCGGGAAAAGTCATTGGACATGGGCTAGAAATTTCAAAGAAGTTCGAGACATAATGGAATAGAATAACGAACAATTTTTGGCTACAATCCTGAAATGTCCACGAAGTGTTTCCTTATCGTTGCGAGTTCGATCGCGCTCATCTTCTCAACCTCAGCTCTTGCGCAGAATGTTGCCGCACCAGCCGTTGCACCAGCCGTTGCACCAGCCGCCGTACCAGCCGCCGTACCAGCCGCTGCACCTTCCCCACGACCTCAAGTTCAATCAGCATTGGTCAATTTGACGCTTGAGTACAACGCACTCGACACGATGTTGCATTCCATCGGAAGCATGCGCATCAATACGCAAGACCGCATCAAGGCAATGAATGCTTATATGCAACAGAAGAATTTGCTTAATGGCTACCAAACATATTCTTCCTCAGTCACGAACCCACCAGCCGGAACTTCGTTCAATCAGGGTTATCAAGTCGCACTTGCGAATGAAAAAATGGCTGGAACTCCCCAACCAACGACTCAAAATCTTGACCAACTGACCTCAGATGTTGCTGCGACCACGACTTTGGCTCAGGAGTCTTGGAATGCACAGAACAAACTCTTCCAGCAAGTCGCTGTCATTTCCGCATACTTACAGTCGAAGAATGAACTCGTTGGATATCAACAGTGGGCGCCTACATATGCCGCTCAGCAACGCAGCTCACAGACTGCGAAATATGCAGCAGAAAATCAACAATACAGTCAACAGACTCTTGCGTACTACAAACATCTTGATGCTCTTCATCAAATGTGGGATCAGCAACCTCACGGAACCGGTCTTGATTTCAATTACAGTTTCAGCCAAGGTGATGGTCCCGATGAAGGCGGAACAGGCATGACCACCAACGACGGAAATTCGGATCAACTTGCGATGCAAGAGGCTGAGAGCACAGGCAATGCTGCAGAAAACTATGCAGGAGGGGTAGCGAATGGAATCGGAGGCGGCGGTTATTACGGCGGTTCGAATTACAATTCATACTCCGACACCTATCCAGATATTTATGGATATCCCGTAGGAACAGATATGGGCGTGGGTGGGTTCAACAGGTACGGCATTAATAATGCTTGGAATCGAACAAATCCACGTGGCAATCCACGCATGCCAGGCGGAGTTGGCGGCGTCGGTGGACCCAAAGGTGTTGGACAAGTCGGCGGACCTGGTGGCGCTGGGCAAGTCGGTGGACCTGGTGGAGTTGGACGGGTCAATGGTCCGGGTGGCGTTGGCGGAGCTGGTGGAGTTGGCAATCCTGGCAAGGCTGATGATGGCCACCACGGTGATGCTGGCAGAAGATAACTAAAAGTTCTCGCTGAAAAATTCTCTGCATGCTTTGACTTCTTGCTTTGAAGAGTGTTCAACTCTCAGAAATTCAAAAGGCGCAATTCACTCCCACTCAATTGTGGCGGGTGGTTTGCTTGATATGTCATAGACCACGCGATTGACACCCTTCACTTCGTTGATCAATCGGCTCGAAACAGTTGCGAGAACCTCGTATGGCAAGCGCGCCCAATCTGCCGTCATGAAATCTTGAGTCGTCACTGCTCGAAGCGCGACGACCGAGTCGTACGTTCTTCCATCACCCATTACACCAACACTTCGAACTGGCAAGAGCACCGCGAAAACCTGATCAGTCTTGCGATACAAATCTGCCGCCACGATTTCCTCGAGCAAGATTTCGTCGCAATCTCTCAAAATGCGAAGTTGCGGTTCGCTCACTGCGCCGAGACACCGAACCGCCAAACCTGGACCAGGAAAAGGATGACGCCACACAATATGTGCAGGCAAACCAAGCACTTCTCCCAGAGTTCTCACTTCATCTTTGAACAAGTGGCGAAGTGGTTCGATCAATTCGAAACCGAGATCAGCCGGCAAACCTCCAACATTGTGATGCAATTTAATATTCGCCGCAGTGCCCGCGTGACCGTGGCCACTCTCGATCACATCCGGATAGAGCGTCCCCTGCGCAAGGAATTTCACATCGCCGTCGATCGTTTTCGCCGCCTCGCGAAAAACATCAATGAAGCGATGACCGATGAGGCGGCGCTTTTCCTGAGGATCCGTGATCCCATCTAAGTCGCCAAGAAACTCTTTGCTTGCATCGACCACCCTCAAGTCCACATCGAAATGATCTCGGAAAGTTGACTCGACCAACGCGCGTTCATTCTTGCGCAACAAACCGTTGTCAACAAAGATGCAAACCAACTGCCGTCCAATCGCTTTCGCAAGTAACGCTGCAACCACGGAACTGTCGACGCCTCCAGAAAGTCCGCAAAGAACTCGTGCCGACCCGACGCGTTCGCGAATGCGATCGCTTTCTGCAGTGACAAAGTCCGACATCCGCCAATTTCCGTGACAGCCACACGATCGAAACAGGAAATTTCGAATGATGTCCATTCCATGCGGCGTATGCGTGACCTCAGGATGAAACTGCACGCCGAAAATTTTTCGCTTGGGATCACCAACGGCTGCGAAAGGACAGGTCGAAGTCGAAGCAAGAACTTGAAAACCTTTGGGAAGTTCTAGCACTTGATCGCCGTGGCTCATCCACACGGTCGAATTGGTTGGTACTCCCATCAACAGACCAGATGAATCGCGAACCTCCAAGTTCGCTCGCCCATACTCGCGCGTTGGCGCACCTTCGACCTTCGCACCCATCATTTGCGAAGTCAATTGCATGCCATAACAAATTCCCAAGATTGGAATGCCAAGATCGAAAATCGCCGGATCGCAGCGTGGCGCACCAGCGTCCGAAACACTCGATGGACCTCCAGAAAGAATGATTCCAATTGGCTTGTGTGCCATCAACTCTGCAACCGGAGCATTCGGTCGAACGAGCACGCTGTACACCCCCGCTTCCCGAACACGTCGCGCAATCAACTGTGCATATTGACTTCCAAAGTCCAAGATCAGGACAGTTTCAGATTGAGAAATTTGTTGGTCGGAATTGGATGTCTGCATTACGCTCTCTGGGGAAGTGAAGGGATGAATACTAACTTGTTTTACGCTATCCTCGCCTGAGTGTCAGCGACTCTCTTTCAATCCATTCTGAGCCAAGTAAGAGTCCACGCTTCGACTCTCTCGACTGCGCTTGCTTTGATTTGCGCTTTGAATTTCTTGCCATCGCCAGGATGCGCGCCAAGTGCAACCGAAGGTGGATTTTCCAACCCTGCGCCTGGAGCTCGTGTGTATGCAATCGAAGACGCGGTCAGATACAATCGCCGAGAGCAAATTCCACAAATCGTAGAGTGCCTTTGTTCTGACGACGAACTTGTGCGATTTATGGCAATCGGTGGACTGCAACGAATGACTGGGCAAGATTTGGGATACAAATTTGATGATCCAGATCCCATTCGATTGGTGTCATATCGACGGTGGAGACAGTGGACGATCGATGAACACCTTGCCCCCCCTGAACAAGCATATTCATCAACGATGTATCCACCAAGCAGACCTCGACCGCAATGGTGATGTAAAAAATGGAACGCAATCCTGAAATCAGCATTCGACTCTTCAGCGATCCTCATTTGCTTTCTACGATTCGCTCAACTGTCGAGGGACTTGCCAAAGTCGTTGGATTTGCAGAGAAATCGCGCGGTTTGTTGATGCTTGCTATTGACGAGGCTCTTGCAAATGTCATTCGTCACGGATACGACGGACGAACGGACGAAATGATTTGGGTCCATTTGTGGCGAGTTCGTGAACCCCGAGGAATCAAAATCATTATCGAAGACCTCGGTCGATCTGTAGCCCCAGAAAAAATAAAAGGACGAGACCTTTCCGATGTGAAGCCGGGTGGATTGGGCGTGCACATCATCAAGGAAACGATGAATGAATCATGCTGGGAGCAACGACCAGAAGGCGGCATGAGGCTGACCCTCGTCAAGTGGCTCTCACCAGAAGAACTTCAAAATGTTACGCCTACAAAACCAGAGAACACATTCCCATGAATCAAGAACTTGTTATCGAACAAAAAATTATTGGCGACATGATTGTCCTCCGCCCAACTGGCGATATCGACATGGCGAGGTCATCAGCTATTCGCAAAGCTGTTACAGAGGCTGTGCGAACACGTCCGGCAAAGCTGGCCATCGATCTGACTGCGGTTGATTACATGGATTCGTCGGGTATTGCCACGATGATCGAAGCATTGCAATCATCGATGCGAAACAAGATGAAGTTCGTTCTGGTCGGAGTTGGACCAAAGGTGCGAAGCGCATTTGAAATCACGAAGTTGGTTGGGATGTTTACGATTTGCGACACGGTTGAAGAAGCAGCCAAATGACGGCGTTCTGTGAAGATCGAAAGTAAAGATCGAAAGTGAAGATCTAAAGAAAGTACCCAGCGAAAACCCATGAGCACCGCACCCTCACCAGCCCCTACACCTTCAATGGTGACATCTGTGATTGATCGATACTGGGAAATCTGGGGAGAGGTTCTTGGATTGATCGGATCATGGGCCAATATGCTCTTTGATGTTCTTGTGTGGATTGTGCGGTCGCTCATTCAGCGTCGCGCACGATTCGGAGCACAAGCTCTCGCGGTGCAAGTCGTACGAGTTGGAACAAGATCAATCGGAATCGTTCTGCTCGTCTCTGGATGTATCGGAGTTATCTTGGCTCTTCAGACCTCACCAAGTTTGCGAGAATTTGGTCAAGTCGACAAAGTTGCCAACCTCGTGGGCGTCGCTGTCTTTCGAGAACTTGGCCCGCTGATCGCTGCGATTGTATTGACGGGTTTTGCTGGCGCATCGATTGCAGCAGAATTGGGAACAATGAAGGTTGGCGAAGAAATCGAAGCGCTCGAAGCAATGGCACTCAACCCGATTCGATTTCTTGTGATGCCTCGGGTGATTGCGACTGCTAGCAGCCTGATCGTCCTCTCGGTTTTCGCGGATATTTGTTCCGTCGTATTCGGTGGAGTCGTCGGTGTTTTTGTTTTAGATATTCCGTACGAGGTTTATAAGTTTAACACGCTAAACCAACTTCGACCAGTTGATTTCAATACTGGGCTTATCAAGGCTGCTGTATTTGGAACCCTGCTGGGATTGATCGCGTGCACGAATGGTTTGAAGGTCACTGGTGGCGCGGCGGGAGTTGGAAAAGCAACGACAAATACAGTTGTACAGACAACGGTGGCGATTGTTATTTGCGATCTCCTGTTTTCCGCGCTCTTCTTCAGCCTTGGGCTGAACTAAACCCAGTTCAGCCTTGGGCTGAACTAAAACCAGTTCAGCCTCGGAAAAACATAAGTGGTCAGCCGTGAAAAGTCCTCTCGGGACTCAGACAGTCCTCGGCGACCGACACAATCTGGCTTGCTAGATTCTTTTGCAAGTTCAGTCGCCCGCCTGCGGAACTCGCCCGAGTGAACTTTCCAACGGCTGGGTACGCAAGCGAATCCGAGACAGAATTTCGAACTACGGAATTTGAACAGCGTGATTGCGCCAATTCGATGGGCAGAAGCGTCGAGCGGTGTGATTTGTGCGGCGACTGAAACGAGGCGAAAAGTTCGGCGAAATTTGCGCAGGAGAATATGGGAAATCTTTTTACTCCCGCCGAATTCGCGGCGGATCAAATCCTGCACGACCGAGAAGGAACGCCCCTTCGATTGTTGTCGCGTGTGTCACAAGTTGATTGAGCACATCTTCAGGAGTTTCCACCAAGTAAGCCTGCATCGATTGAATCAACTTATGACACCCTGCAGATCGTCCGGAGTTCACGGGTCCAGGAAGCGCCATACAAATCCGATTGATTTCGCAAGCAATATTCGCCGTGATGATTGCACCCGATCTCGTCGCTGCTTCAATGACCAGCGTTCCCAAACTGAGACCCGCAAGAATTCGATTCCGACTTGGAAAACGATCGGGAGTCGCAGCCGCCTGCATCGGGCATTCGCTGACGACTGCTCCACCTGACGCCACGATTTCATCGAGAAGTTCAATGTGCTCTGGTGGATATGGATCGCTCAACCCTCCGCCGATGACTGCGATCGTCCGCCCCTCCGCTCGTAAAGCGCCACGGTGCGCTTCGGCGTCGATACCTCTTGCAGCACCCGAGACAACTGCGACTTCGCTTCCCGCAAGTCCACCAGCAAATCGCCCAGCCTGTTCGATTCCATACGCACTCGAACGACGCGCACCAACAACTGCAACCGACCACGCATCATTTGGCAAGAATTCTCCGCGAATCCAAAGCGCAATTGGCGGATCCGTACTTGCGGCGAGCATGGGTGGATAATCGGGATCGCCCAGAACAACAAGTTGCGTCGAAAGCGGTTCCATCATTCGACGCTGTGCATCGGGATCGCTGCGTGCGAGTCGTTCACGCAACAATGACGCGCCAACTCCTGCGCCTGCCTCCACCGAATCTAAAAGTGATTCGAGTCGACCAACTCCGCTCAACGCTTCGCGAGCCAGCACATCCAATCCCCCCACGCGTATCGCCGCACCCCGCCACGCGCGCGGACTGCGGTCAAGCGCTTCTGCCGCGCGCAACGTTCCATCATTCAATTCGTTTAGTGTCCTTGGCATCATTGACCTCCAAGGGGAAACCTAGGTCAACGCCGAAGACTTTCTGATTTCAGATCGGTTTTTCTTGGACTCTTGCCATCGGACCGAAAATCAATCCCAGAAAGATACAGAATGCACCACTTGCTATCACCCATAGTCGCTGGGGGCCCAGCGTCCATCGTGCAAGCAGTGTGTCGGGATATGGGTCTGGTTCATAGCTGGGCGGTATCACACTCGCTTCGATCCAATCGCTTGGCGTGGCGTCGATCGATGTTGCAATCAATAACGCAGTCTCGCCGCGTGGCATCAAATTCAATTGACTTGCAGCCAAGCGCCGCACAAGTCCTTGATCTCCGGCCTTCAAATCGTCCAAGAAACGTGAGCACGCCGACATGCGGTCAAAGTTGTGCTGTTCGGCAAATCGAATCGTCTGCAATTGATTGCGCATCGAATGCACCTTTTCGGCCTCAGGGATCACAGCAGCGCAGACGATCAGCGCAACTCCCGCAACGAGAAAGAGCCACCCTGGGTCTGGGTTGAAAAATGGCAACGTGACGCGCATCCCCATCGAATCGGCAGATTGTCCATCAAATGATGAAGAAAACAACTACAGAAATCAGGAATCAAAAAGTTGTGCAAAGCAAGACTCGAAAACTCCCCCAGCAAATTCTCGGGTCAGCCAGTCGGTGGCGGTTCCACAACCGAATCCATCGAATCAAGAATTTGCCGCAATTGCATTCGCATCGCCGGAGCGCCCCACAAGAGGTCATATTCGATCCGCCAATTGCAGCGCTGAACTTTGCACTGTCCAGAAAAAACGAAAGGTGCATTGGTCAGAACAAGCGTGCAAGAGTCGAATGAACAATCGACGAATGCGTTGCCAGCTAAATGCACCGTTTGGGCGACGAAGGTTCTTTTTTCATGGCGAGTCAGTTGAATCTGCGCGGCCTGGCCAGGGTCTGGTCCGCCGGCAGGACCTGCGTTGGGGCTCGCCGCAGGTGGTTGTGGTTTCGACTGTTCGGGCTTGCCGCCACCAGATCCAAGACTCCACGGTCCACCGGCACTATGAAGAGGCGAAGATTGAAAAATACTCAATGTGTTTCCTTTTTGTTCTTTGCTGACTGTCAAGACTTCAAGCTAATTCAGGAAATGTCTTGCGAACGATTTCGACGAGGTCCTTCACATGCGACACAGATTCGTCGAAAAGTTTTTTCTCTGCGGGATTGAATTTGATATCCACCACACGCTCCATTCCGTTGCTGCCCAAGACACAAGGAACGCCGACAAAGTAACCGCCACCCTTCTGCCCCGGAGCAACGCCGAAGTCATCTTCGCAGTACGCAGCACATGGCAGAATTCTCTTCTTGTCCTTAATGATCGACTCGACCATCTGAATCGTTCCTGATGCTGGCGCAAAGTATGCGCTCGTCCCCATCAACTGCACGATTTCTCCGCCGCCAGCCTTTGCACGCGCAATGCACGCGTCAATTTTTTCCTGCGACATCAGCATTTCAACGGGAATTCCATGCACACTCGTGAATCGAGCGAGTGGAACCATATCGTCGCCGTGTCCACCAAGAAGAAGCGCTTGAATGTCTTCGACCGAGCATCCAATTTCCATCGCGATAAATGCGCGGAAGCGTGCGACATCCAAACATCCAGCTTGTCCCAGAATTCGATTCGTCGGAAACTTCGATGCCTTCCATGCGGTATAGACCATTGCGTCAAGCGGATTGCTCACAACGATCATCACAGCATTTGGAGAATGTTGCGCAACTTGTTCTGCAACTTCCTTGACGATCTTGACATTTGTGGCGATCAAATCATCGCGACTCATTCCAGGCTTGCGTGGAATTCCAGCAGTCACCACAACAACATCGCTGCTAGCAGTGTGTGCATAGTCGGATGTTCCCATCACGCGAGAATCAAATCCTTCGATTGGACCGCAGCACGCCAAGTCGAGTGCTTTGCCCTTCGCTACGCCGGCGCGATCGGGAATATCCAACAGCACGATATCTCCGAGTTCCTTGGCCGCAGCCCAATGTGCACATGTTGATCCAACATTCCCAGCTCCGATGATTGAAATCTTTGCGCGACGCATGATGAATTGTGACTCCGTAAAAATTGCGAATGGAAGGGCAAGGATCATAGCGAGCGAATGCACTTGCACGTGATCCCTTCACCCAAGAATGAGAGCAAAAAAAACAGCGGCGGAGCCTCCAAAGAGGGCCCGCCGCTATCAATGCGCCAGAAAGGACTCGAACCTTCGACCTCACCGTTATCAGCGGTGTGCTCTAGCCAGCTGAGCTACTGGCGCAAGGGGGATCAAGTATAGCGAAACTCATTCGTTTCGCAGGAAGTCCCTCACCACTCTGGAGTTGGACCAAAGATTGGCTCCACAACGTCTTTGAGCGTGATGATTCCGATTGGTGTCGCATCTGGTCCATCCGAAACGATGGCCATCGTTCGGCGAGCTGCGCGCAACCGACGCGCAGCTTCCATCACCAGAGTCTTCGGTTCGATGATCAATGGTTCTTGCGCAAGCTTATTCAATTCGATCGCCGGCTGAAGAATCGCATCAAGTGCAGAGACAACTCCGAGCACAGAAAGTTTTCCATGAATCATTGTCGTGACCGGAAGTCGACTGAATGCGTGCTGGCTGAATGTTGCGGTTCGAGTTGCTTGCTCAGCATTCGCGGGAAGCGTGATTACTTTGCTCCACGGAATTGCGCAGTCAGCAACGGAACGTTCGGCAAGTCCGAAAACACGATCAGCCATTTCAAGATGAATGGGTTTGATCAGATCTCCTTCGATGCCATCGCGCAAAGATTGCAAGATGCGTTGACGATTCGGCGCTTCCTGATCCGCACGAAATCCAAGAAAATACGAAACGGTATCCCCCAAGAATCGCACAGCTGGAACGAGTCCTGTCCAAGTCAACATGATTCGCAAAGAAAGCAAAATGCCCGAACATCCATACGTCCACGAATTCGTGAAAACTCGAAAAAGTTCTTTGGGCAGTGCATCGCCAAACAGAACGACCAATGGCAAGACAACAATCGTGTTCAACATGGCCACTCGAAGAGGATCGGTCGACATCATCTCGACGGCCGAAGTTGTTGCGGCGCTGAGTGCCGCATGCGCAAGATTCGTACCAACTAAGAGTGTTGCCAGCAATCGGTTTGGGTGAATCAACTCTGCACGAATGCGTTTGGCCGAGGAAGAATTCTGTGCAGCTCTCGCAGCAAGGCGCACACGATTGAGTGTGTAAATCCCAGTTTCCATTCCTGCAAATAGTCCACAGAGCAAAAGCGCAACAAGACCAATAGTGATCGAGAGAATCATTGTGATTGATCCTCCTCTTGATCATCAACTGGTCGAGATGTTCGACGCACAATCAATGTTCGCGCTCGACCTCTTTCCAATGCCTCCACATGTATGTCCAGGGATGAGAAAGCAAATTCTTGCCCAACCTTGGGAAGATTGCCCAGAACTTCCAGTGCGATCCCCCCAACCGTGGAAGCGCGCGTGAGCTGAATCGACAATCCGAAGTGAGCGCAGAATGCTCGGGCAGACATTTTCCCGTCCACACGCGATGTCTTCTCATCTATTGTCTGTGGCGCCATCGGCGTCACTTCATCTTGAGCAACGATATCGCCAATGATTTCTTCAATTGCATCTTCAAGCGCAACGACTCCCGCTGTTCCACCGAATTCATCTACGACGACTGCGAGACTTGTCTTCTGTGCCCGAAAGAGTTCGAAGAGTTGTTCAAGCATGGCGATCTCGGGGACGACGACTGGCGTCTGCATGTGCGCTTCAAAAGTGGTTTCGAGTCCGCGAGGATCGAGAAGATATTTACGCACATCCAAAATGCCGAGGATTCGATCGTGAGTGCCATCGACGATGGGAAGTCGCTTGAGACGGCTGCCCATTGCAAGTCGCACAACATCACTGCGTTGAGCACGTCGAGAAAGCGACACCATTTCAGTGCGATGCGTCATCACATCGCGAACTCTCGCACGGCGAAGAATCAGCAAACGACCAAGCAAACCTTCCTCCTCCGTAGAGATATCCCCTTGTACCCGAGCTGCAGCGACAAATTCACGCAGTTCTTTGGAAGTCGGCCCCGATGCGGGTATTGCTGGAGAGGTCAGACGATGCAGCGGGACGAATACAACATGCTCGATCACAGCACGAATTGGAGTGGCAATGCGGTACATCACGAAGACAGGACGCGCCAGAATTGGAGCAATTTTCAAGCGCATAGAGTTGCCAACCATCTTTGGCAAGACTTCGCCAAAGACGATGAGACAAATGACTTCGCCCAAGCCGACGGCGATGCGTGTGAAAACCGACAATTCTGTTGATGCGAGCGCCGCCGTTGCGATGGCGAAGTACAAGGAATTGACCGTCATGTTTCCCAGAACAACGGTCAACAACAAACGACGCGGATGCGCAAGAAGTTTTTCGATGAACTGCGCAGCGCTCGGGCGATCACGCTGCAGTCTCCAACGATCATCGGCCGTCAATCCAAGCAGCACGGTTTCCGATGCGGAAAAGACTGCGCTGAGACAAATAATGACTGGCAAGAAGATGAGGATGGCTTCCATTCCAAAGTTCATCAGCGAATCTCCGTCCGCCCGAGTTCAAGCAATCGATTGAGTTCATTTGACAATCGAACAATTGCACGCAGATATGCAACTGCAGCTCGTGTCGCAAACCAATCGACTGGCGTTGCAGAAAAGAGAATCTCGAGTTGATCGACTGTCGATTGTTTTTCGCAGCGCACCCACTCTTTGCAGGCCTGGGATTCTGCGAGTGAAGATTTCGTCGAAGCCTCCATCGATTCTCTTTGCTCGAGCAACTCCATAAGTTGTGCAGCGGCGAGTGGCACGGCCTTCCCCATCGGATCTAAGATTGCAATCAGCGCTTCGGCGCGCAAGAGAGGATCGACCAAGATCGTCGCTGCGGCATTAATCTGCGCGCTGCGCATAATCGCCAATTCGCGTTCAACTCCCTCAGGATGACGATCTGGATGGCATCGCGCGAGCGCACGAGCTTGTGTTTGCACAACATCTTTGGGATCCAACTTGAAATGGCAAGAAAAACCAAGAAGATCAAATGGATCATCCACGGAATCCCCCCCGCTGACATCCAACGCAACCGACATTCATGCTCCGCTTGGATTTCCTTGATCTGGCGGAGTATCCAAGCGTCGAACAATAGGAGGCTTTGGTGTGGCTGAACGAGTTGGAAAAATATTTCCTGCAGGCGGCTGAGGAATTGGCTTAGGTGTTATTGCTGGCCCAGATGGAAGCGGAGATGGAGGCGAAGATGCTGCAGGCGATGCCGGACGGAATGGTCCCCTATTTTGGGCTGGATTGTTTGATGGTGGATTGTTTCCTGCCGCATTGGGTCTTGCGAATCCAGATGATCCGCCTGGATTTCCACCACTGGCACCTCCTCCGCTTTGGGAGTTGCCAATGTTTCCGCGAGAAATGCCTCTAGAAACAGGCCTGCTTGATGGACGGCCGGATGGAGGTCGACTTGGAATACGCGGAGGTCCGTTCATGCTTCCCATCGATCCGAGACCTGGCATTCCACCACCATCAGCTGGGCGACCGCTGCTGGGAAAATCCATTTGGCGAGAAACAGGGCGATTCTCACTACTGCGACCACGATCGCCTCCACCACTACCATTCCCTCTCTGTGGTCGACGAAATGGTTTCTTAGCAGCTCCCTTTGGTTTCTTTACCACTTCATTGACGATCATCGGTCGACCATTCAATATGTGGCCGGAAAGTGTTTGTATTAAAAGTTGTCCACGAGCCGGATCACGAAACATTGCGATCGCGAAGCAACGACTCTCGCCAGTTTCTGGGTCCATCACAAGAACAAGGTCTTCAATATCAGTAAATGAAGCCGTCAATTCCTTGAGTTGATCAAGAGTGACTCCGTTTTCAAGATTGCCGATATAAATCTTAAACATGACTGCCTTTTCAAACTCCCCCGGTTTAAATTTGCTGAATCCAATTATAGCACCCAACTAATTCCAGAAGCAAGTAACAAAATCAATTCGTCCGAGTAACGCGTTAGTCTACTTACGACCATTTGGGGCGAGAACTAAAGAGACAGTTGTACTTTATCGAGCAATAAAGTACAGACAAATAAAAAGGGCTCTGCTTGGTTTCCCAAGCAGAGCCCATGAAGTCGGCGATGACCTACTTTCCCGCTGAGCAGTATCATCGGCAGCGAAAATTTCACTTCTGTGTTCGGGATGGGAACAGGTGTTTCCTTTCGCTTATAGTCACCGACAAATCCCTAAACATCCTTTCGGACCCTCAGGGAGGAATGACGAATCGAAGACAGATGTCGCATGAACGGTCTTTCGACCGAACAAGGGTGAATGACAAGAGTGAATTACTTAAGATACAGTTTGAAACAAACAACCTTCGTGCTGGTTTGCATTGTTCCATTTCCGCTTATCCTAATTCCGAACTTTAGGTTCGGAACTAAGAATCGACGGAAGCTGGTAGACAAGGCCAAGCACTCGACCGTTAGTACCGCTTAGCTCAACGAATTACTTCGCTTACACATGCGGCCTATCAACCCGGTGGTCTACCGGGGGTCTTACGTCTTGCGACATGGAATAATTATCTTCAGGGGGGCTTCCCGCTTAGATGCTTTCAGCGGTTATCCCTGCCGTACTTAGCTACCCAACTATGGACCGAGCGGTCCAATTGGCACACCAGGGGTACGTCCAACCCAATCCTCTCGTACTAGGGTTGTATCCCGTCAATATTCCTACGCCCATGGCAGATAGGGACCGACCTGGCTCACGCCGGTCTGAACCCAGCTCGCGTTCCGCTTTAATGGGCGAACAGCCCAACCCTTGGGACCGCCTTCAGCCCCAGGATGCGAAGAGCCGACATCGAGGTGCCAAACCGCTCCGCCGCTATGGACGCTCGGGAGCGATCAGCCTGTTATCCCCGGGGTACCTTTTATCCGTTGAGCGACGCCCCTTCCACACGGGTACGCCGGATCACTAAGGCCCACTTTCGTGAGTGCTCGCCCTGTATGGCTTGCACTAAAGCTGGCTTATGCCTTTGCACTCTTGGTGCGGTTGCCAACCGCACTGAGCCAACCTTTGCACTCCTCCGTTACTTTTTTGGAGGAGACCGCCCCAGTCAAACTGCCCGGCATGCAGTGTCCCTCGCCCAGCTTCATGGGAATCGAGGTTAGACCACGAATTCAAACAGGGTGGTATTTCACCAATGACTCAGTCCAGCCCGAGAGCTGAACTTCAAAGTCTCCCACCTATCCTACGCAGTTCAAATCCATGATCGCTGCAAGCGTACAGTAAAGGTCCACGGGGTCTTTCCGTCTTGCCACGGGTAGGCGGCATCTTCACCGCCACTACTATTTCACCGAGTCGGTCGTGGAGACAGGGCTCCAGTGATTACGCCATTGATGCGCGTCGGAACTTACCCGACAAGGAATTTCGCTACCTTAGGACCGTCATAGTTACGGCCGCCGTTTACTGGTGCTTCGGTCGCCAGCTTCGCTTTCGCTAACCGGCTTCCTTGACATTCCAGCACCGGGCAGGCGTCACACTGTATACGTCCTCTTGCGAGTTAGCACAGTGCTGTGTTTTTGATAAACAGTTCCCAGAGCCTTTTCTCTGCGCCCTCTCTTGCGAGTAGGGCCCCCTTATCGCGAACTTACGGGGTTAAATTGCCTAGTTCCTTCACGACCGTTTTCTCGAGCGCCTGAGGCTATTCGCCACACCCACCTGTGTCAGTTTTGGTACGGACGATGCACTTGTAGCGTTGCAGCTTTTCTTGAAACTCCGCCACCCCACTTCGGCCATACGGCCTGGACGCTTTACAGTCCCGTGGAACTTTGGAATTCGTCATGCACGCTTCGAACCTTATACATCGGGCACGGAATATTAACCGTGTGTCCATCGACTACGCCTTTCGGCCTCGCCTTAGGATCCGCCTAACCCTGGGCGGATTTACCTTGCCCAGGAAACCTTAGGTTTTCGGCGAGGGAGATTCTCACTCCCTTTATCGTTACTCAAGCTGGCATATTCACTTGCTGTCGCTCCACCAACCCTCACGGGAAAGCTTCAACGCTGACAGCGACGCTCCTCTACCACCGTCAAAGACGGTCCATGGTTTCGGTATTAATCTTATTCCCGATAATTATCGGCGCCAAATTCCTCGACCAGTAAGCTGTTACGCATTTTTTAAATGGTGGCTGCTTCTAAGCCAACATCCTGGCTGTCATAGCAATTCGACTACCTTAAGAACTTAGATTAATTTGGGGACCTTAACCGATGGTCTGGGTTGTTTCCCTTTTGACCGCGGACATTATCGCCCGCAGACTTACTCCCGGGACTTGGCACGTGGTATTCGGAGTTTGATTGGACCGAGTAGCCGGGTAGGCCCTCAAAATCCATTCAGTAGCTCTACCTCCACGTGTTGCTCACCGAGGCTAGTCCCAAAACTATTTCGAGGAGAACGAGATATCTCCGGTTATGATTGCACTGTAAGCCCTCCCCACAGGTCATGCCAGAACTTTTCAACGTTCACGGCTTCGGTCCTCCAG
>CAJCCX010000169.1 GCA_903961015.1 uncultured bacterium | reverse complement strand
CATTCTTCTCAGCTGACGAAAAACACATCTGCTATCGCTCGGACCGAAAGGGCGACAGTCTTCTGCAGGTCTATGTCAGCGATGTTGTTCGCGGTCCAGACGGCTCCATCACCGGAACCACAAATGAACGGCAAATGACGGCAAATGAGCATGTCAATTGGGCACCATATTGGCATCCAGATGGAACTCGATTGGTGTATGCATCTAGCGAAGTTGGACACTCGAATTATGAAATTTTTTCCGTTGAGATGGGCAAGGTTGAAGATAAGGATGGCGAGATAGACTCGCCGCGTCGAGTGCGCATCACGCAAGCGCAGGGAGCGGATGTCTTACCTGTGTTTGACTCGACTGGTCGCCGGATGATGTGGACGAGCCAGCGTGGCGCTGGTCGAACGAGTCAGTTGTGGATCGCAGATTTAGTTTCGCCTGCTGCTTCATCCACAACGCCAGCAACAAAGAAGTCTCCATGAGCATCTTTGACGAGCGTCGATTTCTCATTCCGTTTCGCAGTCAACTGCTCCCGCAACTGTTCACCGACACGCTGATCATTGGAGGTGGCGTCGCAGGAATGCGTGCAGCACTCGAAGCCGCAGTTCACGGCAATGTCTTTGTGCTTGCGAAGGGACCGATGGATCTTTCGAACACGCAGTGGGCGCAAGGTGGAATCGCGGCAGCACTTGATGAAGATGATTCGACGGAGTCACACTTTCGCGACACGATGATTGCTGGTGTCGGACTTTGCGAACCTTCTGCAGTGCGAACTTTGGTCGAAGAAGGACCTGGCGAAATTGAGTGGCTTATTCAATCTGGAATGCGATTCGATCGTGGACAGCAAGGACAGGTCTCGCTGGGACTCGAAGGTGGTCACGGTCATCCGCGCATAATGCATACCGATGGCGATATGACGGGCCGAGAATTGATGCGAGCGCTTTGTGCAGCTGTTGAAAAAACGGCTGGAATCCGCATGTTTGATAGATGCTTCGCGATCGATCTATGCACGGATACAAACGGTCGCGTTGCTGGGGCAATCACATGGCATCCTCGATTTGGGCTGCAAGTGATTTGGGCGAGAGCAACGATCTTGGCTGCAGGTGGAGCGGGGCAGGTTTTCCGCGAGACATCAAATCCCCGACTTGCAACTGGCGACGCAATCGCAATGGCGTGGAGAGCAGGTGCGTTGATTCGAGATATCGAATTCATGCAGTTTCATCCGACAACTCTTTACATCGCTGGAGCCCCGCGCCACTTGATCAGCGAAGCAGTCCGCGGCGAGGGTGCGATTCTTGTTGATCGACTCGGTGAGCGCATTATGGCAGGTCGACATCCTCAAGAAGATCTTGCGCCACGAGATGTGGTGACGCGCGGTATTGTCGAGCATCTTGCTCGAACGGGAGATTCGCATGCGTTCTTAGATGCTCGCATCCTTGGGAGTGCGGGATTTGCAAAACGATTTCCTGGACTTGCTGAGATGCTCGCAGGATATGGAATTGATGGAGGAGCAGATCTGATTCCAGTCCATCCTGCCGCGCATTACACCGTGGGTGGAATTGAAGTTGATGTTGACGGTCGAACAAATCTTCCTGGTTTGTATGCATGCGGTGAAGTGGCATCGAATGGTGTTCATGGTGCAAATCGTCTTGCAAGTAATAGTTTGCTGGAAGGTCTGGTCTTCGGGCGCCGCACAGTTCTTGCTGCAATCAAGGATTCACTTCCAGATCCTGTTCCGCAGCAGTGGGAGAGCCGCGTTCGTACTTCGGTCGCAGGTGAACTTGATCTTTCCGATGTGCGATCAAGTTTGCGCAGCGCGATGTGGAGAAATGTTGGAATTGTTCGAGATGGCGCAAAAATGCGCGATTGTCTAGATATGTTTTCATTCTGGGGTCGATACGCGCTTGGATCTGTCTTTGAAACTCCAGAGGGTTGGGAGACGCAAAATTTGCTGACGGTCGGTCAATTGATGACTCGTGCAGCGGCGGAGCGCAGAGAGTCTCGCGGTACGCACACGCGTATTGACTGGCCAGTAGAAGATCCAGCGGGAGCTTTCCACTTGAGTTGGAAGTTGGGAGAGAATTCTGCGCGTCGAACGCTTGTCGGGAGCGAAGTTGGAAACAAGCCGTGAACTTCTCCGCCTGCACGACTGAATTCTTCTTGCGCTCGATCATCATTTTATTGACAAGTGCCATCACTTTTTGTGGAATCGGATGCGAGCAAACAAAGACAGTTCATGTCAAACGCGGCGCTGGAATGCTTGGACTCGAAGGAGCGATCGGTCAAGACACTGTTCTTGAAGATGGATCACATGTTGTTGTTGTCGATGAATTGCCAAAGAAGAAAACCGCAACAGAAAAAGCGGCCGCAGCGAAAAAAAACAACAAGGTTGCTGTGCCGGTGTATACAACACCGCCTTACAGTTTGGCGAGTCTGCCACCTGCGCCTGCGCCGAAGAAGGAACCTCCCAAAGAATTGAAGTTGCGTGAAGAAGAGCGTGATGGTTCGATCACTCTGCGCGCTGCAATGCCCGAACATGTCATGGCTCACTTTCTTGAAGCGGTCAAAAACCAAGAGTATGGCCCGTTCTATTCCCAAATGCTTTCGGACGAGGCGCATCAGGCATACGAGCGCGCAGGGGGCGAAGCTGTCTTCGTCGAATGGGCCGGGAAAAATCGCAAGGAACTGCTTGTTTTCTTGAATCGCATGGGATCGAATTGGAGTGGATCCGAAGTGGTCACCGAACGGGTGAGCGCACTACGGATGCGCTATCGATTAGACCGACGAAATCTCCCCGACATTCGATTCGAGGTCATTGAAATCATCAATGAACACGGCGGCGTGCGCTTGGCGTTGGTTCGCTAGTTCTATGACTCGAT
>CAJCCX010000168.1 GCA_903961015.1 uncultured bacterium | reverse complement strand
GCGAAGCGAATCGGGGCTCAGCGAGGATGCTTGCGAATCTGACTTTGAATCACTATTGACAGCAATCCACTGGCGAATCTTGGTGATCAGAATCTTATGTTCAGGCATACGTATCTCTCACTTCAAGTTTACGATGAAGAAACCAGCAAGTGCACCAACAACGGTGCCCAGGATGAACCAAACAATGGTCTGCTTCCAAAAAACTTTGGAAGACCCAACACTTGGAGTTGATTGCGTTGAATATTCGCCAGAAGAGGGATCACGTTGATCATCAATCCCTTCGGGCGTCTCGGATCCGAAGTCGATATCGACGACGATTGGCTGACTCGACTTTTCAGTTTCACTCGCAGACAATTCTTGAGAAGTTGCCGCAAATGCGCTGAAATCAAGCTTTGTCGCCTGCTGCCCAACGATCAATTCCTGCTTCGCCGATGGCGGGATTGACTGACGCCGTAAATCTACAACCACTTCACCTGGCCAAGACCGATCACCCTCTGCATCATTCGCATCCATTGCCAGAACTCGAATGAGCGCATTGTGCGCCCAGCACTGCTCCGCTGAAGAAGCCTCGACAACGCCAACTTCCCAGCGTCTCTGAAGAGGGATACCAAGCAGAATCGAAATCACAACACTTCGACCTTCTGCCGAAGGCGGGATCAGCACGACGACACGGGAACCAGAAAGCGCAAGCGCTGCAATATGCGAACGCCAACCTTTTCCACCCATGCACTCCCAAACATCGTCGAACGATTCGGCAATCTCTGGCAGCTCAGGTTCGCGGTCTAGATATCGCGGTGCTTCATCGCATGTATCGCGAAACGTATATCCAGCAAGCACGGCTGCAGGACAGAGCGTTTCCAGTTCGGACGGTGATGCGATGACGTGGTGAGCAAGACGATTCTGGCGACCTGTGTAATCATTTCCATTAAGAACGACACGCGATACAACTCCCCACATTCGACCACCAAAGCGAATCGATCGAACTCCGTAGGCAGGTTTTCCCTTCGCGAGTTTCTCGTTATAAAAATTGAGCGGTGCTAAGAGCGGCGTGATTTCTTCTGGCAATCCACGCGTTCGAAGGACATCACAGAATCCTGAATGCGCCGAAGACAATCCACGTGCAACCGATGTATTCACGACCTCATAAGACATCTTTACTTTCGCCCCTGCCGCCGAGCAATCTCATCGAACGCCAAGAGAAGCGGCACTTCAGACCATGTTGCGAGCGGTTGGATCTCTTCACGACCACTCTGGCTGTTGATGACGGTCTTCATAGCGCTACAAGGAACCCAGTGCACATTGTCTACAAATGCAGTCAATGACTGCATCAATTCTGGGAACGAACGACCGACGAATGCCTGAGCAACAGCAGAGACCTCGTCTATTTTTGTACGATCAAGATTGACGAATTTGCTCTGCGCAATGGGTGGATGCGTGATATCAATTCCAACCTTCCCCGCCCAGAGATCAGCCTTTGTCAACGCGATGATCACGGGAATTCCAAGCTTGGAATTCTGCCCAACGCCCGCAAAGCGCCGAATTCGCGCAACGGTTTCAATCAAAATCAATTCTTGCCTCGGCGAGTTATCTGAAGAATGAACCATTGTCGGATCAAACACAAACAGAAGTGCCTGCGCTTGCCCCAAGTGTCGTGTATGCGGCGGCTCTGCATTTTCTGCAACCGGCAAGAAATGCTCCCCAGCATTGTCGTACATCACAATCACCGAAGATGTGCCGCCCTGCCGCGCAATGCGAAAGAACATCGGCTTCGGCATGATGTCGATGCGAGATCCAACTTTGATCTGGTGATACCAATCACCGCCCGAGACTTCTGTTTTGAGCGGCTTTTGCATTGCACCGCCTGCGCCAAACAAACCAGACTCGTATCCATGCAAGAGCGAATTCAGTCGTGGTTCTACGTCAACCCAAGAACAGCCATATTGGCCAGCGTTTTTTCGAAGCGACCAACTTGCTGCGCCGAGCAAACAACTCTTGCCGCTTCCAGGTGCACCGACGATTGAAATGAAACACGTTGGACTTTCAAGCAACGCCCTTGGCATTTCAATGTGGCACGAAGGACAAGCGACACGCGTGCAGACTCGCCCCTCCATATCAATCGCGTTTCCGTCAAGGTCGAACCGACTCGCACGAAAACGAAGCCCTTCGAGTGGACCAGCGATGTGGTCACCTTGCAGTGAAACGTGTTCTGCGATGAACCGAATGTTTTCAGGACGAAATGAGTGCGAGCAACTGGGGCATTGCACTTGTCCGACGAGCGAGCTTGGAGCGGTGGTGTTCATTGTTTCGGTGGCGTTGAGCCCAAGTCATTTGGGAGCGGTGCAATCCCAATTTTTCGCGCATATGTGATTGGGACATAATTGTCTAAATAGAATTCTCCGTGGCGCTTTAACAGACACACGGTGTGCCAGTATGCAAGCCCCTTTGAAATCGGATCATCACTTACTTTTCCTTCTTGACTGATTTTAAAATCTGAATCATTGATACTTAACCATTCAAGCATTTCAGTTTCTTGCTTATTCCAATTCGTGCACAGTTGATCTTTTTGTTGATCGGACATGTTATTCGTCATCGCCGCCTCGGGAAACGGTGGTATGCATCCCTTCGCACGTGACCATGCTCGAATGGTCGCGCAGCGATCAAACACTTTCCACAATTCGTTACTGCCCGCCTCGATTGCCGACGCAAAGTTTCGCCATGAAGGATCTGACTCGAGAGCATCCTTCATTTTAGGGGGCATCGCTTGAAGTGCGCTCCACAGACGCCCAAGTCCGGACTGAACATGGGCATCCTTGGCGTATGCCAGAATCGATTGGTACTCCTTCATATCAACTGATGCACCAAGCGTTGTGCACTCCAGAGGAATTGAATCAAAAAAATTATATTCGGATCCAACCATCAACATGCAATGGGCAGGTGGCGACATGAGGCTCACACCTTCCTGCATCAGTGATGCAAGCAAGATGCTCTCCTCGATGCAATTGCCCATCCGTGACTTCAGGACATCGCTGACAGTCCGCAATTGCTGACAAAAACGGAGCCCAGAGCTGTCATTCTTTGTCAGGTTCTGATACTTAATCTGTAGAGCGTCCACTAATTTCCACACAAAATAGGTATGAAGTATTGATCGATTCGACTTCGCCAATTCAGCGCACTTCTCGTCGGATAATTCTTTCGCCTTCGCAGGATCCTTTGTCTGCGTCGAAACTTCCTTTTGAACATATTCGACCATCGATTTCTCAAGCCCATCCCAGTCCCATTTGAGATCCATCGACGCGTATTGACCCTGCAATGATTTGATCTGTGGATGATCTGGCTGGACATACGCGGCGGCGTAAATAAAGGAATCAAGCGGGAAAACATAGATTTCATTGAAGTGAAATCTCAGCGTTTGATTGATCACCGAAAGATCGTTCACAAATGCTTCAACTCGAATCTCGATCATTGGGTCGCGATTATCTGGGCTTGTTAACTCAGTCGAATTCCAAGGCATTCGCACTTGGAAAGAGCTCTCAACATCTCCGTTCTCTAATTTCTTTGGATTCAACGTGTGCTTGTCAGCGTTCAATAAGTTTGGATACTTTTTGCACTCCAAACTGAATCGGACCTTGTCCGCCAATTTGAGACCTTTGATTTCAACAACGATATGCGGTTCGCGCTGCTCTTCATTCGCTGCAGCAATCGAAGCCAAGACATATTCTTCAATCGCAAATAATTCAGAGTCATGCTTGAGAATGGTTGCAACAGAGCTACTGGCAGGCTCGGTCGGTGCAGGAGGACCCATTTGCTCGATCGGCACAGAATTCTGGGCCTCTTTCACTGGCGTTGATTCGGCTGGGAGTGGCTCCGCACTTTTAGACCCTCCCCATACAGCCCAGACGATTGCTCCAGCGACAAGCGCAACGATTGCGAATGCGCTAAAGATCAGAGTCTTGTGACGCCCACTATTTTCCGCAAGGTCCAGCGGAATCATGTTTTGTGAATCAAACTGACCTGCAGAACTAAACGGTTGCGCTTCGCCAACAGCCCAACTTGTATTTGCGTTTCCTGCGTCTTGGTCGAGATTCTGCGCAGCGTCCGAAGCGAATGATTGAACTTTGGGAGGAGTCTTTGCCCAACTTGGAAGTGATTTACTTTTCTTCGAAGTCTTGTCGTTCTTCGTGTCACGCTCCGCAGTCTGTTCGGCTCCCACCGTTACCTCTGGCACAAACTGCGTCTTACAACCAAAGCACGTTATCGTCGCGCTCGCAGTATTGGGGCTATAGCGCAACACGCGCTTGCAGTTTGGGCACGGGATGTTTTTGAACCAATTACTCATCGGTCATATCTGGTGGTTCGCGCCGGACAAGAAATCAAGTCGAGGATAACAGAAGATAGATGCGCATCAATATCAACTTGCAATTCGAATGCGATAGACAGCAAACAGGATGGCGACACAGATCACCAACAAACACGACACTGGAACGACGAAACGGAAACGCCGTAACTGATTCACGCTCACTTGCCACTCGGGCTCACTTTCGACTTCTTCGACTTTCGAAGTACCTACTTTGGGACTTACCGCTCGAGGAAGAGTCGATGGTGCAATCGACGAGGAACTTGCTCCAGAAGACTTACTGGGCGGAATCCGCGATGCGTAACGACCAGCGACAAGATGGGTTCCACGAGGGAAATTGTCGAAGCCAACAATCCATCGCAGGCGCGTTCGATTCGATCCTTGAAGCGCAGCAGGAATCCTGACCGCCAACTCCCACGGCTCGCAATCAACCGTTTGATCGATACGTGCGACGCCTTCACGTTTGACATCAGCAATCGCAGCCTTTACGAGAGCAAAATCGTTGGCTGGGATCGCGTCATCCCGATCCCAGTTGGGTACCTGAGTCGCAGTTCCGTCAACGAAGCATGGG
>CAJCCX010000167.1 GCA_903961015.1 uncultured bacterium | reverse complement strand
TCCGAAATGATTTCAGCTGCAGCACAGGTTTGTCCGCCCTGCGCATAAGCGCCGACGGTGGTACATGTGGCGATCAAAGCTCCAGCCACAAACATTAAGGTTTCATTACGCATCAAATTTCTCCATGGAATTTTCAAACAAAATCTGATCCAAAGGCCTTTGAAAATTACTGTTCTGCGGTTTGATCAGCATCATGCTTCA
The DNA here is from genome assembly GCA_903961015.1 of uncultured bacterium. GTDB lineage: Bacteria > Planctomycetota > Phycisphaerae > Phycisphaerales > SM1A02 > F1-60-MAGs104. The sequence goes on along the minus strand of CAJCCX010000167.1, from coordinate 10,739 downwards.
ACAAACTGAAGACTTCAATAAAATCCTGTAAGTTTGTAAACACTACAAACCACGAATTGAATGTATCGCTTAATTTGCAAATTACAAATAAAAACATTGTTTTTTGAAAAAAAATGCCTGGGCAGCTTTTTTTGAAAAAATTTGATCCAAACGAAGGGGGTTGAAAAGGCCTGAAAAGTCAATTCAAGCATTCGAATCAGCCAACGAGGCTTTAGTGAGTCTTTAGTCTGTCCGACCGGCAGTTGCGGTGACCGAACATGTACCAATAAGGGATTTGCCTTTTCGGATACCTACAACGATCGTATTCGTGGGAACAATGAAAATCAGTTGCAGCCGTTGCTCTCCAGAGCTCGGCTGGGAAGGAAGATCTGAGATTTTCTGAAATGGCTTTGATGGCTGAATGCATAACTCTATGTCATTGAGCCTTTCCCAAACATAACCAACTGGCTTGTAAAACTTTCCATTGGAATCAACGAGTTCGAGTGAAACATCGTTTCCCAATTCTTTAAATGTTTTTGATCTGTCGCCCCACATATCTATTCCATTTTGAATCCTTGACGCATCAACCATAATCACTTCTGTTTCATCAGAATGATTAAAACCACTAATTTTCTGTGTCTTGGAATACGAAACAGAAGATCCCTTCTGAAAAACTCCTATCCCTCCGCTCAGCCAGTTTCCAGAGTTTTTGGTCGCCACGGTCATCGGATCGGCGAGATTCACATTCAGCATCACTGGCCTAATTGAATTCTTGGCAATGACAAAATTCGAAATATCTGGCAAATATCCACCATCTGGGCTTGAAGAATCTTGCTCAATAGTCACACTGCTTTCAGATGTCTCCAATGTGGTCGCAAGATTGACCTCCTCAATTGCGCACAAAAAACGAAGCCCTTTTATATAAAAAAGATTCGGCTTACTTGAGGAATTTTCAAATGGACCCGCTGGAAAGAGCAGGACAATATCAGCGGTTTGTTCGCCTGGAAGGCTTGTGGCATAGTTTCCAGTATCGTCAAACGTAAAAATTTTTGCGGTCCCACCAGCCATCGGCTGATGGAATTTTGTGGGGTACACAACAATTGAACGCGAATCTGTATTTGAAATCCGCGCTTGAGCAGACGAGAGAATGAACTGCTCTCCAGTTCCGTCGTAGGCTCCTGTTTCAACAGAAATTTTCACGGCGTACGCCCCGGGACTGCCATTCTGAATTACAAAGTTGGGGTCGTACCAAATTTTTTCAACAACGAGGTCCTTTGGCGCAATAGAAGTTCGAGCATCACCGCCTTGGAAAGTGTCCCGGTGCAGACTCAACGCAGTATCGGCTAAGTTGGGATAAAGAGTCGCAAGTGAATACTTACCAGTTGGAGCAAGAGAACCACGTGAAGCCTTGCCATAAAAATTCTCAGTGATACTGGCAGAGGGAATGAGCATTGAGTTCAGTAATGTGGGTGCACCTGTGGCTTTATCACTCCGAGCCCAACCGATGAACCCCATAATCTCTGTCGGTGCTTGGATGAATCCGCAAGAAATAGAAGCCATTCCGATCGTCAAGACTCCAGCAATGAAGCCCACGATGCCCCCCCCGATTGTGTTTGCAAGAGACGGGAGGGGAATGTCGAAAGGGATGAAAATATCTGATGCGATGCGAAAGATGACAAGAAAAAGGAAAAACAGCAATCCGAGGACCATCCCCCAGGAATAGTTGTCGAAGAGGCTGCCTTTCAGTGTGTATCCAAGCACGACTGGTTCCCAAAAAGCAAATGCGAGCGCGCCGGCAAGAATCACACAAACACAGTGAAGTATTGCGCTGAACAACCCTTGATTTGCCCACCAATAGGCGATCAATAAAATAAAAGCGACTGCGAGGAGGCTGAAGAGTCCATTCATTTTGCTTCCTTCTTCAAAGTTTTTGGGGTTGTTGTCGGTGCACCTGCTGGGTTGGCAGCAGGTGTTGCGGCAGCACCACTCGGCTTGGCAGCTGGCGGGACTTTGGGTGCAAAGACGCGTGCGATTTCTTCCAAACTTGTTTCGCCAGCTCGCACTTTTAGGAGTGCACACTCCTGTGTCAGTGGAGTTCTAAATGCACGACGCATTTGCTGATACGCATTTGCGACATCGCCAGCGATAAGCAATTCTCGACCTCGATCATCAGGGCGGACAACTTCAAACACTCCGACCGTTCCAAGAAATCCTGTTCCTTGGCAATTGCCACAGTCAACAATGTCATTCTTGATTTGCACTTTTCCACTCGCACGAAAGAGTTGGAGAGGTTTCCCAGCAGCAGCGCCAAGACGTTTGGATTGATCTGGAGATGCTTGGAATGATTGGCGACACTCTGGGCAAAGTTTTCTGACCAGTCGGCCAGCCACAACGGCTCTCAGCGAGTTTGCTGCAGACTTTGGATCACCAACGGCTTTCAGATATGTTGAAAGTCCAATGGTGACAGAGTCTGTTGGAATCAGCACATAAAACAGTGTATTTTGACTGTTAGCGTGAGTCAAGATTGGGCCCGTCCCAGCGTCTGTGATGTCCGAAACCAACATGACATTTGGACCTCGACGAACGATGGACTGGAGTGCTGTTGAATACTCGTTGGTTGCTTCACCAGCAATCCATGCCAACTGCGTGACGCCTTCAAGTCGTCGATCAACCTGGCGTTCAATGGTCTTGATATCACTGGTGTATGCATTGTGCTCTGTCAGCAATGCATATCCAAGAGTGGTCAAACCATGCGTTGGTGGAACAAGCACAAGTACAACTCCACCGACGACATTCTCGAGTGCATCCTTCAAAGTCTGGGCTTGAATGGGCAGCATCCCCAATTTATCGAATGGAATCGTGAGTTGTTTCTCACGGTCAAGTTCGATGCGAAGGATTTGACCTGCAGACGAACCCCAAGTTGAGAGAAGAAATTTGACTTCACCATCCCCAATTTTCATTCCAAGAATTGCAGATTGTCTCTTGCGTCGTTCCTTGATGTCCAAACCTGCAGCTGTCTTGAGCAAATCAATCATTTTTACTGCAACATCTGCTGGATAGGTTTCTCGACGACTTTTTATAGTGTCGACTGTTTGTACTGTGAGATATCCACCTGCAACGGGAGCAAGTTCGATTCGACTGGCACGGGCGGGGAGTGATGGAACAAGCATCCTTTCCGCGTTGAGATGGGTTTCGAAGTCTGGCGCACCTTTTTCAGGAGGCGTGACAAATTTCCCTTTGCCTGTTCCAAATGAAGCAGTTACTTCTTCAAATGCTTGCTTCATTTTTCGCCTCGCTTTAAACGCTGCAAGTTTGGTTGCCAAGATGTCAAATTTGTCAGCAGGGGCAACGCGATTGTCGCGAAACTTCCAATAGGCATATGGAACCCCCACAAACATCCCAACCATCAAAGGCCAGCCAATCCAAAAGATCGGGACAAACAAAACCGTTGCAATTCCGATGACCAACACTGCAAGGCTGAGGCCTCCCCAACGTTCTGGAAAGAGCCGCCGCTTGCGACTGTCCATTTCAATAACGGTTGATATGACCCATGCATAAGGCATAATCGTCAAGAAAATGAGAATCGGTTTGTAGATCGAAATCAGGTTGAATGCAATCGGATTAACCGCAAGAAAGAAAGGATTGACTTGAGAAATCATGGGAGATGTGCTTTGAGCATAGAGAACGATTACGTGATGCCCTTCAAGCGCATCTTCAGTTCTTCTGGGCGAGGTGTGGATTCGATTGCCACTCGCTGATGAACCATTTCGCTCTCGACGAGTTCGACAAGTGCGGAAGTGAAATCGAGCATGCCTTCGTCTTTTGCACCCTTGATCACTTCAAGAAGATCGCCTTCACGGGCATCCAAGATGTACTTCTGAACGACGGGAGTATTGAGCAGAATTTCGAGCGCTGGAATACGAGCGACTTCGGGCTTCAATGTTGGAAGGAGTTTCTGATAGACGATCGCTCGCAAGTTGTATGCGAGAAGTTTTCGAATTTGATCTCGTTCGTTTTCGGGAAACAAATCATAGATACGACCGAATGTTTGCCATGCACTGGAAGCATGGATAGTTCCGAAAACTAAATGCCCAGTTTCTGCTGCGCGGACTGCTGCTTCGAATGTTTCATAATCGCGCATTTCGCCGACGAGACAGATGTCGGGATTTTCTCGCACGAGCGCGCGCAAGGCATCATCGAAATTCGTGCAGTCAATGCCGATTTCGCGCTGATTGATTGTCGCCTTCACGTCGGTAAAGATGTATTCGATCGGATCTTCAATTGTGACAATGTGCACTTTCTTGCGTTCATTGACATATTGAAGCATTGCTGCAATCGAGGTGCTTTTTCCAGAACCAGTGACTCCAGAAAACAGGATGAGCCCTTGCGACAACATGGCGATTTCGCCAAGACTTGGTCGAAGTCCGAGTTGTTCAAAGGTCTTGATCTTGCTCGTGATGAGTCGAGCGGCAACTGCAGGGCGACCTCGGGCCATAAACAAATTGACTCGGAATCGGCGACCTTGGTCGAAGTCGAACGCAAAGTCCATTGAACCATTTCGCCGAAAGTGATTCAGTTGATTCGGATCAAGAATGTCCTTTGCAACTTGGAACATCAAGTCTTCCGTGATTGGTGGAGTTGCGAGATCGCGAAGGGCGCCACGATGTCGAATGCGTGGTGGGAGACCCGACTTGACAATCAAATCACTTCCTTCAATCTTGATGATCGCAGTCAGCCACGAATTCCAAGCTTTACGGCCTTCGCCTGGCTGAGTTCCACGCGTATCCGTGTCAACTGGTGTGATGAGTTCGCTTCGTGATTGGCTCAAGTCAGTTCCTTCTGTGACATTTATCCGTGATTCCAAAGAATAGCAGGGGAAAGCCTTCACGGAAGGGGGTACTTGACGGGATTGTAAATTCTTCGGATCATCTTTAAATGGAAGACAAGATTTCTCAAGACGGAATCACCTTTGACGACGTGCTTCTCATTCCGAGGTTCAGTTCCGTCTCCCCTGAATCCGTGGATATTTCAACTCGTTTGACCCGCAATATTTCCATTGGATTACCGCTGATTTCTGCACCAATGGACACCGTCACCGAGGCGACGTTGGCTCGTGCGCTTGCGCAAGAAGGTGGAATCGGAATCATTCACAAAAATATGACGCCTGATCAACAGGCCAGTGAAGTTGCCAAAGTCAAACGCAGCGAAAATGGCATCATCGTTGATCCGATTATTCTCAGCCCCCACGAATCGGTCGCACGTGCACTCGCTTTGATGTTGGAGCAGGGAGTGAGCGGATTTCCTGTCACTGAAGACGGAACACGCGGAGGCAAATTGGTTGGGATTCTGACTCGGCGCGATATGAAGTTCGTCTCAAAGATTGCTGGAACAACAACGGTTGGTGATTCGATGACCAGCAAGAATCTTGCAACGGGACGATTGAATACACCTCTTGCAGAAGCTGAAGCAATCATGATTCGTGCTCGCGTTGAAAAATTGCCGCTGATTGATGATGCGGGAAGATTGACCGGTTTGGTCACGATGCGAGACATCGACAACACTCGACGGCATCCTCGTGCGTGTCGAGATTTGCGTGGAAGACTTCGTGTCGGCGCATCCGTTGGAGTTCTCCAATATGACCGCGTCGAAGCGCTCATCGCTGCGGAAGTTGATGTGATCGTTGTTGATACCGCGCATGGTCATAGTCAGAATGTGTTGGAAACTGTGCGCGAGTTGAAGAAGCGATATTCCATCGAAGTGATCGCTGGAAATGTTGGCACCGCAGATGGAGCCAAGGCGCTCATTGATGTGGGAGCTGATGCGATCAAGGTTGGTATTGGTCCTGGATCAATCTGCACAACTCGCGTCGTGACTGGCGTAGGAATGCCGCAGATAACAGCAATAATGAATGCTGTCGCTGCTGCTGAAAAGGCTGGAATTCCAGTTATTGCTGATGGCGGCATTCGACTTTCCGGCGATATCGCCAAAGCGCTTGCGGCAGGAGCGCACAGCGTGATGCTTGGAGGACTCTTCGCCGGATTGGACGAAAGCCCAGGAGAGCTCGTGCTGCATAGCAATCGAAGATTTAAGGTCTATCGGGGAATGGGCAGCGAAGGTGCGATGAATGCGGGGAGCGCAGATCGATATTCGCAAGTGGGTTCAAAAAAGTTTGTGCCCGAAGGCGTGGAGGGACGCGTTCCTTACAGAGGAACACTTTCAGACTTTGTGTATCAGATGATCGGCGGATTACGAAGTGCAATGGGATATTGCGGATGCAAAACGATTGAAGAGTTTCGTTGCGATACACGATTTGTTCGTGTGAGTGCTGCGACAGTCGTCGAGAACCATCCGCACGACATCCAAATTACAAAAGAATCCCCGAATTATTCCAGAGGACTACAGGAATAAACGGGGAATGATGCGCAAACAATGCCGGCGACAGGAATCGAACCTGCACGAGGTATTAGCCCCAATGGATTTTGAGTCCATCGCGTCTGCCAGTTCCGCCACGCCGGCGTGTGAACTGTTTGCAGGATAACAAGAAATGAGAAGTACGCTAATCTAGAATGTTTATCAAAGTGAAATATTTTTTATTTCTTTTTCTGATTCTTATTATGAGCACTTCGTTGCATGCCGTTGCAGCAAAGGATGTCTCTGCAAATGCTGTTGTCTGTGCTCCCTCAAGCGACAATATCAATGCAGGAGATTTAAATATTTTTCATTCTGCAAGTCCACCCGCGCATGACATCCGCGAGATTGCATGGCTCGTTCTTGGAATTTGCGCTGCAATATTTGTTGTCGTTGAAGGGGTCTTGATCTGGTCCATCATCCGCTTTCGCAAGCGCGCACGTGATGCGGGCGAACCGGTCCAAGTCTTTGGCAGCAATCCCGTCGAACTTGCATGGACTGTCATTCCGACGATCATTGTGTTTGTACTTGCGCTTGCGACTCTGAGAACCATTCGAGAAGTGGAATTGACCGAACCTCCTGCAGGTTCGCTGAATGTGGACGTTATTGCACATCAATGGTGGTGGGAATATCGGGTCCCAAATCTTGAAGGAAATGGAACGATTGTCACAGCCAACGAACTTGTCGTGCCTGTTGGAAGACCGATTTGGTTGACGCTTCATTCGGCTGATGTCATTCATTCTTTTTGGATTCCTCAGTTGAACGGCAAGACAGACATCATCCCGAATCATGTCAATCACACTTGGTTTCAAGCGGAGCGTGCCGGGATTTTTCTTGGGCAGTGTGCTGAGTATTGCGGAACACAGCATGCGAATATGTTGCTGAGAGTGACCGCGGTCGATGATGCCGCATTCAAAGCCTGGTGTATCCATCAATCAAGCGATGTTGTTTCAGACCCAGCAGTCGAAAAAGGACGAAACATGTTCTTGGATCTCGCGTGTATGAATTGTCACTCGATCGACGGGGTTTCCGAAGGAGCATTCGGCCCGAATTTGACACATATCATGAGCCGAACGACGATCGGTGCTGGAGTTGCACCGCTGAATCCAACGACACTTCGTGCGTGGGTCGACGACCCACAGAATCTGAAAGTCGGTTGCAATATGCCAAGCCTCGAACTCGATCCCAGCCAACTTGACGCAATCGTTGCGTATCTCTTGACACTGAAATAAAATCACATGACGACCGCATCACATCCTCACGCCATTCCAGATGAAGTGCGCCGCACATTAGGATCTCGAGTTCATTCGTGGATCGTCACAGTTGATCACAAACGACTTGGAATGATGTATGTCGGATTTGGCTTGCTCTTCTTCGTCATTGGAGGAATCGAAGCGGCGTTAATGCGATCGCAACTCGCGCAGGCAGCTGGCAAGATCATCGATCCAGCCACATTCAATCAACTCTTCACAATGCACGGAACAACGATGGTCTTCCTCGTTGGCATGCCAATCTTGCTTGGCATGGGAAATTATTTGATCCCGCTGATGGTTGGTGCAAGAGACATGGCGTTTCCTCGGCTCAACGCTTTCGGATTGTGGCTTTTCGTTTTCGGCGCATGCCTTCTGTATTACTCCTATGTTGGAGCACAAGGTCTCTATGGAACTTCAGCAGCGCCAGATGTCGGTTGGTTCGCATATGCGCCGCTGACTTCGAAAACTTTTTCGCCTGGAAATTCGACGGACTATTGGATTCTTGGAATCTTGATCAGCGGCCTAGGCAGCATCACGACAGCGATCAATCTTGTGGCGACGATCTTGGTCATGCGTTGCCCAGGAATGACTTTGATGCGAATGCCTCTGCTCTGCTGGATGATGTTGGTCACGGGAATTCTGGTGATTATTGCAATTCCTGTTCTGACTGGCGCGCAAGCGATGTTGCTCTTGGACCGCTATTTGGGTGCTCACTTCTTTGATACGCAGAATGGTGGATCGGCAGTACTTTGGCAGCATCTCTTTTGGTTCTTCGGTCATCCAGAGGTCTACATTCTCGTCTTGCCGGCGTTTGGTTTTCTCAACGAAATCATTCCCGTTTTCAGTCGCAAAGTGATCTTTGGATACGCATTGATGGTTGCTGCAACTGTGGCGATTGGTTTTATATCGCTCAGCGTGTGGGCGCATCACATGTTCTCGATTGGAATGTCGCCTGAATTGAATTCATTCTTCGCAGCCACGACATTTCTGATCGCCGTTCCAACTGGGATCAAGATTTTTACTTGGATGGGAACAATGGTCGGAGGTCGAATCACTTTTGCGACACCAATGCTTTTCGCAACGGGCTTCATCGCAATGTTCACCTTCGGCGGACTGACAGGCGTGATGCTTGCTGTTGTGCCATTCGACTGGCAACTGTCAGACAGTTATTTCGTCGTTGCACATTTTCACTATGTGCTCTTCGGAGGAACTGTCTTTGGAATTTTCGGCGCTGTCTTTTATTGGTTCCCCAAAGCGACAGGTCGAATGCTCTCAGAAAGACTGGGAAAATGGTTCTTCTGGCTCTTGTTCCTCGGATTCAATCTGACATTCCTTCCGATGCATATTTCAGGAATTCTTGGAATGCCTCGACGAATCTATATGTATCAACCAGATCGCGGTCTTGAATTGTGGAATATGCTTTCATCGATTGGCGTTCTCTTTCAAGGGATCGCAGTCGCGTTCTTCATCTGGAACATCATCAGTTCGCTGCGCAACGGCAAGATTGCTGGAAACAATCCATGGAATGCATGGACGCTCGAATGGGCAACATCCAGCCCACCACCGGAATGGAACTTCGATCAAGTTCCGACTGTTGGTTCTGCACGACCGCTGTGGGATCTTGCGAATCCGCATGATCCAGATTCGCGGCACGAGACTGAAGGCGAGGAGAACCGATGAGCGTTGCATCTTCGACAACATCTTTGCCAAAACAGTGGCAACCATCACGCGGTAAGGTTGGCATGATCTGTTTGATCGCAGCGGAGAGTTGCATCTTCCTGACCTTTGTTGTTGCTTATCTTTTTTATATCGGCAAGAGTGCAACTGGGCCTCAGCCCAAAGATGTGATTGAAATGCCGTTGGTGATTGTCAATTCGATCGCGCTGATTTCAAGTTCCTTCACTGTTGTCTTTGCCGTGAAAGCTCTTGAACGCCAGAAAAGAAGCGCATTTCTCGGTTGGCTTGCTTTGACCATTGCACTTGGTCTTTGGTTTGTTGGCGGAACTGCATCTGAGTGGAAGGGGATGATGGAACAAGATGGTCTATACATCGGGACCAATCTGTTTGGCACAACTTTTTATTCACTTGTCGGACTCCATCTTCTTCATGTCGTCGTTGGTCTGACAATGCTCGGGATTGTGTTGATCTTGGGTGCGTTGGGCTTTGTACGAGATCGCCACGCGCACTCATTCGACATACTCAGTTGGTATTGGCATTTCGTAGACGCCGTGTGGATTGTTGTTTTCACCACCGTATATGTGATTGGACGTTGACCAAGAATTCAAACGCACCCATGAACACGAACGAAAAAAATATTCAAAGCGCAAATTCGACCGGCGGTCGGATTGAAACTCCATACAACCGTGCGATTCCTGCACCCACTTCCGGACCAATCGTCACCGCACTCGGCGCTGCATTTCTTGGCGCCAGCATGGTCACTGATTACTGGGTCTTGGCAGTCGGAATAATCATTGTAATTTTTGGAATGGTTGTCTGGTTCAAAGATATTTTTCCTGATGAATGTCTTGAGGAAATTCCGGCAGATCTTTTGGAAAAGTCGGGACCAAATTATGCAATCGCTGGCGAAGGAGAAAAGGTGGAAAGACCGCTTTTCCCTGCAGAAGTACATCCATATCGCTCAGGAGTCGTTGGAGGACTTGTCGGCGGAGTTGCGATGGCGATTGTGGCGTGCATGTGGGGAATCGTCAAGCACGGAAGCGTTTGGTTGCCAATCAATCTTCTCACTGGCGCAGTTGTTCCAGATGTGGGAACTGCGGACCTTGCAACGCTTGAGGTCATCCATCCAGGTTGGCTCGCAATTGCAATTGGCATTCATATTGCGATGTCTGTCGCTGTTGGATCGCTGTACACCACTGCACTTCCGATGATGCCCCGACGTCCAATCTTTGCTGGGGGCGTCCTAGTCCCCGTGATCGTGACGGGGTTGGTATGGGCGACGCTTCGAGTCGTAAATCCCGCACTCGAAAAATATATTTCGTGGCCTTGGTTTATTGCAAGCCAATTTGCATTTGGAATCGCTTGCGGTTGGTGGGTCAGTCGAGGCGAGATGGTTTCGACTATGACTGGCAAGACACTTGC
>CAJCCX010000166.1 GCA_903961015.1 uncultured bacterium | reverse complement strand
CTCGCTTTGCAGCCGTCTAATTTCACCGCGCGCGCGTTCAATTTCCACATTCGCGCGTTCAATTTCACGGCGCGCATCATCGCTTCGCTGCAAAAATTCATCGCGCTCGTTCAAGAGTTGATCGCACGCACTTTGCAATTGTTCAGCACGATGATTCGCTTGTTCGAGCTGCGGATCAGGAACCACTTCAACAATTTGCTTGATTGGCGCGACGGCCACAACCGACGCGACTTCCACCGCAATCGGCGCGGCCTCCACCACAATCTCTGGTCGGGTGCGAATCGGAAGTCCCGACAATGTCGCAGCAGATCGCCATCGATCATCGCCCGTCTTGCAAATCATGTCATCCGCATACAGATCATTTGCCAGAGCCATCTGGCGAATATCATTTGGAGTCATTCCATGAATCATCGAGCCATCGGCGCGACGCAAGTCGTATGCATTGGATTGAGCGGTAGTAGGTTTTGCGATCATCAGGGCAACCTTCCTTGGGAGGCGCGCTCAGCATTTCTCCAGCAATCCGCGAGTGCAAGAAATCCGTTTCAAGCCACTCGCACCAAGTCGCGCCGACGCCAATTTGTGACGGCTATTACACACGATCGGCGACAAATAACAAGTGCAAAACGGCAAAAAAAGCCCCCAAAGCTCCCTTGCGCAAACTCACTCGTCCGAGACTGGCTCCACGGTCAACTCTCCGTCTCTCTCGCCACTCATCCCGCCATTCACCCCGTCGGCATCTTCTCCGCCAGCCTCCATCGCTTTCATGCGCGCCCAATCGTCGCCTGTGATCAACACTTCGCGAGCGACCGAACCCTTGTGGTCGGAGAGAATTCCAGCCATCGACATCTGGTCGACCAATCGCGATGCTCGACCATATCCAATCGCAAGTCGGCGCTGCAAAAGACTGACCGATCCACGACCAGTTTCGATGAGGATGTCAACCGCTCGGTCGAACATTGGATCGCGTTCATTGGGATCAACTTCGCCACCTTCGCCAGGATTCCCATGGCCAGAACCTTGCCCAGAATTATGAGCGGAACTCTTTACAGCAAGCAGACTTCGCTCAAAGCTTGGAGCCGCAACATCCTTCAAGAAGTTGACCACTTTGCGGGTTTCGTTGTCGGTGACAAGCGTGCCCTGGCATCGTCGAAGTTCGCCACTGCCCGATGGAGTCACCACCATCATGTCGCCTTGACCGAGGAGCAATTCTGCGCCCTTTTGGTCGAGCACAATTCGACTGTCCATACCACTTGCCACTTTGAATCCGATTCGGCAGGGCATATTCGCCTTGATCAGACCCGTCACAACATTGGCCTGCGGGCGCTGTGTGGCAAGCACCAAGTGGATGCCGACCGCGCGCGCCTTCTGAGCGATGCGCACGATGTGCGTTTCGACTTCTTTGTTGGTCAACATCAGATCCGCCAACTCGTCGATCACAAAGACCATATATGGCAATTTCTTGGGGATTCGTGCCTTTGCAGCGTCGTCAACGGGGTTCAGCTTGGCGAAAATTGCCTCTTCTCCAAGCTCGTTGTAACCCAAAATGTCGCGAACTCCGGTCGATCTGAAGAGTTCGTATCGCTCTTCCATCTTGCCGACGGTCCATTCCAAAATTCCCGCTGCGTGATTCATGTCCGTCACGACGGGAGCCATCAAGTGGGGGATGTCCGCAAACTGACTCATCTCGACCATCTTCGGATCGACCAAGACCAACTTCAATTCATCTGGTCGCTTGGTATAGATCCAACTCATGATGATGCTGTTCATGCAGACGGACTTTCCAGATCCAGTTGTTCCCGCGATCAACACGTGAGGCATGCGGGTCAAGTCCAGAACTAAAGGTTCGCCGGAACTGTCTTTGCCCAAGAACATTGGCAGTCGCATTCCTTCGGCGTGTCCGCTGGACATCAATTCTCGCAGGCGAACTTTTTCCTTCTGACGATTTGGCACTTCGATTCCAACGGCGGTCTTGCCGGTCATATTTGGAATGATGCGAATGTTTGGAGCGCTTAGGGCGCGCGCGATGTCCTTGGCAATCGTTTCCAAACGAGCGACGCGAGTTCCCGGCGCGAGCTCTACAGAATAGAGCGTGACGACTGGACCACTTTCAATTCCAATAACTTCACCATCGAGTTGATATGTCCGCAGAGTTTCTGTCAGCACTCCAGCTTGCTCGCGCACGAAATCTTCCATACGTGCAGAGAAATTTTCCTCGGGCTCTTCCAGAAGGTCAAGCGTTGGAAACTTGTATCCGGTGTAATCCACTTCGCGCGGAATGTCTTCGTCGCGTGCAAGCACTTTAGTAATGCCCGCCATTCGCACAGGCATGCGCGCAATTCGCTCTCGAAGATCTTGCGCACTCAGCGCAGGGCGCGCTGCTTCGACCTCTTCTGCATCTGCGATTTCTGGTGAAATATCCGTGGAATCTGACTCTTTTGCTGCTTTAGATTTTGCTTCTTTCGTCTTCGCAGCGGGCGAATATGCCTCACTCACTTCTTCGTCCTCATCTGATTCGATGACAACACCAAGGCTGGCCGCCGTCGCCGCCTGACGCGATTCTCGCACCAGACGACGACGACGATCCAGCGCACTCTCCACAATTTCCTTTTCCGCAACGTCCGCCCCATCATTCAACTCGTCGCCATCAACACCAATCATTGCTGGTTGGAGACGAGTTCCCTTTCGACCGCCAAAGACACGGCCGAGCATTCCCTTATAGTCAACATTCCAAACTGGATCGAGTGCCTGCACAGCTTTCACAAGCGCACCCGGGAGAGCCATAACAATTTCATCAACTGCCACGATGAATCCAATCAGACAACCTGAAAGAACAATGATGTTCGATCCGATGGGACCGAAGCGTCCCCAAATCTGATTTGCCATCCATCCTGGAACCAATCCCGCTTCCGCTCCGGCCAAAGATCCGAAATGCGGAAACCAAAGAGCGTGTAGAGCAGAGACTGAGAGCATTGCGATGCACGCGCCAATCGATCGAACAATCGGATGTGGTATCGCTCTTCCAGTCGCGATCACGCCAAGTGCGTATCCCCCGCAAAGCACTGGCACCCATATTCCAAATCCAAGTGCTTCATAGAGTCCATACGCCAGCACTGCGCCAACTCGTCCGCCCCAATTGTTCGGCGGGTATTGCTGCACAGCAACCGTGTGGCTCGGCCAGTCGAAGCTGGAAAAACTCAGGAGGCAAGCTGTGGCATAAAGCCACAATGCGGCACCTGCCAACCAGAGGATTTTCCTCGTCATTGATGCGGGAGGGAGAATTCCCGAGCTGTTGCTCGGGCGTGCGATAGCCATGGGCGACTTCTTTGCCATTCTTGATTATCGGCAGGACAAGCCGCCCTGAATCAATTAGCCTTGGGATTCATGCACTTTCGACTCGTAGACCAGATTCTTGAATGCGGCCCAGATAGAGCCGTCACATTGAAAAATGTGACTTTGGCCGAGGAATATCTGCAGGATCACTTTCCGGGGTTCCATGTCTTGCCAGGGGTCTTCATGCTGGAGGCTCTGGTGCAATCCGCCCGCTTGGTCTTGGAAGCACGCGACCGAGCCAAGGGTGATGGGGCTCCACGGCGAATGGTGCTTGGAGGAGTTCGCGCTCTTCGGTATGGCAACTTCGTGCGACCCGGCGAAGGGTTGCGCAGCGAAGTGATCGTTGACAAGGAAACAGACGATGGAAGCGTTGTCTTCCGCGGCAGTGCGACGGTATTGCGACATTCACAGATTGCGACTGCCGCATCTGCGGGGTCTGCGATATCGTCGTCGGATACGGCAGTAAGTGGACGCTTTACAATGCGTCTTGTACGGACGCTTCAATTCTGACAGGAGGTTCAATTTGTCAATGAGTCACGATGAGATTTTCAAAAAAGTTCAGGGAGTTTTGGTTGATGCACTTGGTGTGGATGATGACGAAGTCACTCCAACTGCACGCTTGACGACCGATTTGCACGCCGAGTCGATCGACTTTCTGGATATTGTTTTCCGCATCGAGAAGGCGTTTGGTTTCAAGATTGGTCAGGGAGAACTTTTCCCAGACAACATCAATGATCCCAAATATGTCACCGATGGTGTGGTCAACGCAGCTGGCCTTGCGCTCTTGAAAGAGAAAATGCCGCATGTCGATTTCACTGCATTTTCCGCTGATCCCAAGCTGGAAAAGGTCTCCGAGGTTTTCACGGTCGACAGCCTCGTCAAGTTTGTTGCCTACAAGTTGAAAGCAGGAGCGCCCGCCTGACGCGCGGCGTAACGCATGCGCTGGCTTTGGATTGACGCCATTTTATTGCACGAGCCCAATGCAAGGCTTGTTGCGATCAAGAATGTTTCACTTGCGGAAGATCACTTGCACCAACATTTCTCAGAGGGTGATGATGGTCCATCGCAACCAATGATGCCCGCAAGTTTGATGCTTGAAGGTATGGCGCAGACTGCGGGAATCTTGGTTGGAAGTGTGCGGCAATTCAAAGAGAAGGTGATCTTGGCGAAGGTCACCGAGGCAATTTTCGAGAGCGATGTTTTTCCCGGTCAATCGATTCGTTATGACGCGAAGATTGATCGCATCGATGACATGGGCGCATCAACCATTGGAACGATCAGCAGGTTTGATCACCGCGGTGGAGGATGGATCGATATCGGGCGTACTGAAATTATTTTCAGTCATGTTGATCAGAATCGAGCTGGTCTCGATTTGCCAGAACACAACTTTGTCTTTGGCGAGAATTTCAGGGCAATTCTCGGCGGTTTGCTGCCGAAAAAATAACCGGGGGTGGCGGGGGGGTTTACGGGCAAAGATCGCTCGTTTTCGGATCATTTTTGCCCGTAGGCAGGCAATAGACAGGGGGGGGTCCGCAAAGGGCGTGTCGATTTCTGCCCGCAAACCCAACGTCTCCTTACTTCTCGCCAAACACAATTCCAGCCGCGGCAAGTTGTCGATCGACTTGCGGCGCCCATCCTCGGTTTGCCGCAGGACTCGCTGGGCTTGGATGCAAAACTTTATGAACGTGCGGCCGAGCTGCGGCTGATGCGCGTGGCGGCATCGCATCGATGACTCGCTGCGCGCGATCTGCAGCGAATGCGCCAAATCCAACGACATTTTCTGGTTCGAGCGAATCAATCGCAGCTGCGAGCGCTTCATCGCACGCACTCTCAAGCGCTCGAACACTCGCCGATCCTCGCCCGACACGCGGCAATTTATCTGGAGTGAGATTCGCTCCCGTCTCTGACATAAACGCAAGCGGGCACCAGTTCCATATAAATGCATGATGAAAGAATGCGTCGGCGGTACCGAATCGTTCGCGCGCCCAAGACCAAACGCGCGCGCCGCTGACTTCGCTGCGAGTGCACGCAAATCCTTCGACGGGTCGCTTGGGATGCATTCGCATCGGTGCACCGATTTGAACGGTACGTTCATCGATGCCGAGAAAGTCCCGCACCGAAGCGACCTCTCCAAACGGCACGCCAGTTTGCGCCATCCCAAACGGTCCCGGATTCATGCCGACGAAAAGGACTGTTGGACGCATTCGCGCTCGCGCAAGAAATGCACGGTGCGCGGACCATGCGTATTCCAGCGGGTTATATGTGAAAGCCACCGGTGCCCCGAATTTCATTGCGCCGCACTTGTGCGCAAGAGTCGCTGCCGCGTGTTGCAATGCTGCCTGCGATGATGATTTATTTTGAAACCGTTTCATCCTGAATACACAGGAATCTAGCGGATCAGGCTTGTGCGCAATCGTGGATTATGGGGGATCAAACAAAGCAAAAATAAAAAGGCCCCGCTCGGGGAGGCAGATCCGATGCGGGGCCGATCCAGGGTTGTTCGTACGGTTCACGAAACATTCGCGATCCGTTTTCTACCTCCTCAGTCGTTCACTTCACCGACTGCAAATGAAATATGGAATTCCTGATTTCTAATGCAAATGAAGTTGCTAAGAATT
>CAJCCX010000165.1 GCA_903961015.1 uncultured bacterium | reverse complement strand
GACGGAATTGACACCGATCGACTTGTTGGTGATCTCATCAAGAACATCCCAATAGATAGTGCGGCATAAAAGATGACCGAGGGACCAATGACTCCCTTGCGGGCAGAGCAGTACCTCGCCCCAGAAACACTTTCACAGCTTGCATCTTTTGAGCTTCGAGCGAAGATGATTGCCGAGGGGGCGATGAATGGTTTGCATGTTTCTCCCAGGCAAGGCGCAGCTGTTGAGTTCGCATCACATCGCCAGTACACAACAGGTGACAGTGTTCGCCACTTGGACTGGAAAGTTTTTGCGCGAAACGACAAACTGTATATCAAGCAATATCAACAAGAAACGAACCTGAACGTCACCATTCTTGTTGATGGTTCAGCCTCAATGAAGTTTGGAACGCTTGATACAAAGTCTGGATGGGGCGGGACGAAAGCCCAAATGGGAAGTAACCGATGGACAAAATACGATCACGCAACCGCGGTTGCAGCAGCAATTTCATTTCTCTCCCTAAGCCAGCGTGACCGTGTAAGCCTTGGAATTTTTTCAGATGGAATTCGTGGGGGTGTACGTCGTTCAAGCACACCAGATCATTGGCGCGCTGTTGTTCGGTGTCTTGCAGCAGAACCCGTTGCGACAAAGGTGAATTGGACCAAGGTTTCAGAACAGGCCATAAACCAAAACCAAGGGCACACACTCTTTGTAATTGTTTCAGATTTTCTTGCACCACTTGACCAAATACGCGCTGCTCTCGCACGTCTGCGTCATCGGGGAAACGATGTCATTCTTTTTGCCACACTCGACAATGCAGAAATAAAATTTGATCTTGATGTTGACGCTCCATTCTTTGGACTTGAGGGTGAAGCAACACTGGAGATCGACACCCGTGCTGTGCGTGCCGCATATCTTGAAGCGCTGCAAAAGCACCTTCTCGAATTAGACAAAATAAGCCGTAGTTTTGGATTCGACTGCGCTGTTTTTAACACCCACGAATCGGTTGGTCCAATTCTGTCAGCCCTTTTGGCAAAACGCCAAGCGTTCGCACGTCGGAGATCATCCAGATGATTTTTGCAACCCCACTCCTTGCAATCGCCGGCGCAATCGCAATTGTTCTTCCAATTGCAATTCACTTTTTCTTTCGGAGAAGGAAAAAGCCAATCGAGTGGGCGGCAATGGATTTGTTGTTGCAAGCAATTCAACAAACAACACGACGCAGACATTTAGAGAAGCTCGCCCTTTTGGTTTTACGCTGCCTCGTTGTCGTATTTGCTGGTGTGGCAATTGCTGGGCCACTTCTGCAGAACGATAAAACGAATACCCCATCTACCCAAAATGGCTCTCGCGAGTTGGTGTTGATAATTGATGATGGAATCTCTCAACAAACAATTTGTGAAGGAAGGGAATCCTTTTTAACCTCACAAGCAAAAGCGATTGCGGCGATAGACGAGCTACAACCAGGTGACAGGGTTGGCTTACTCTTAGCGGCTGGAGCGCGACAACTTGTGTGGCCCCCAACCACAGATATCGCAGCGGCAAGATCAATACTTGTCTCAACCGAGGTTACAGACACAACATCAAACATCTCTGGCGCTATCGAAATCGCAAGTGACACAACACAATCATTAGGTGTCGTAAGCGAATTTAGGCGTGGGAGTATTGCTCACAATCTAAAGAGCAACACGACCAAAATAAACCAAGCAAAAACTTTTCTTACTTCTCCAAACCAAATTGATGTCAGCAACACACAAATAATTGCGTTTGACCCACAAGCAAAGGGTCCACTTTCTATCAAGAACGGAATTCCACTTCGAATAAAATTACATCGTGAAGGCGGGCGTCTTGGCGCTGATCAATCACAAATCTCTATTACTTCTGATGACAACAATCAACTTTCTTTGTCACATGATTGGAAAGAAGGTCAGGTTGAAGCTGTCCTTGATGGAACACTCGTAATTCAAGATGGACGCAGGACAGAAATCGCGCTTCGTGCAGAACTTCTTCAAAAGGACTCTCAACCAGCAGATAATTCTCGATTCACAATTGTCCCAACCACCAACACAATTCACATCGGAGTTGTTGACCGCACATCGACTGGCGGAAACGATAAAGCAATTTCATCAGATGTGGGGGTAGGTGCGTGGGTCGAACGCGCACTACGTCCAATGAGTGATGCTGGAATTGAAACAGAATTGATTGAACCAACAGCAATGAGTACCCAACGCTGTCGTGGTTTGGATGCGGTCATAATTCTAAGGCCAGATGCGCTTGATGCCGCTGGTTGGGGGGTCTTATCACAAGCATTCAAAGTTGGATTGGTTGTTGTTGTTGTCCCACCCCCACAACCAAGTAGTGGGGTTTGGCAAGACATGTTTTTGAGGGCGTTTGATTTTGGATGGAGTATCTCACGTGAGTCAACAAAAAGTGATCCACCACTCACGCTTCGTCGATCCGAAGTCCCACACAGTCTTCTGACCCAACTCTCATCAGAACTCCAAGAATTAATTCAACCCATCAATGTAAGCCAATGGCTTAATGTTTCTGTACCAGTCAATCGCGGCGAAACTGTTCTCACAATGGAAAACAACGCTCCGTTTATTGTTCGTGGAACAACAGATGGATCACGTGGTTCTGTTCTATTTTTTGTTGCTTCACCAGAACTGAGCTGGACAAATCTTCCAGCGAAACCGTTCATGGTTCCCTTGTTTCAAGAATTGATCCGCCAATCTATTGCACAGGTTGAGCAAGGGAGACAAACGAATGTTGGCAGCGACCATTTACTAAACACAATTCCTGGAGCGATTAGTTTAAAAATTTCGCTGGGTCGAGCGGGCGTTGTCGCAGATGAGCAGCGCATCATTTCTGTTGATCCAAACGGAACACTTTCACAACCCATCACGCTTCCCGGTGTTTATACGGCGGTAGATGAATCGAACAAAACGGTTGGTTGGGTTATTGCCAATATTGATCCAAGCGCCGCGTCAACTCAACCAACATCACCAGAAGAGATCGCAAATGAGTTTCAGGACTCTCTTATTGTTTCAAGCAACACAAATCTGGCGAATGATGTCACTTCAACCTTAAAAAATTCAACAGGATCAAAAGACCAAACCAATATTTTGCGCCAAGAGACACCAGTTGCACGTGCGTTTCAAGGAACGTCTATTGCTGTTTGGTTTTTTAGCGCATTACTCATATTTTTGTTGGGCGAGACATGGCTCGCAAGACGTTCGTCAATGGGGGCGACCACCACAAGAACAACGAGAGAACACCCATGACATCTTCCGAACTCCTACGCTGGTTGTTTGGTCTGGATGTCATTCCAGAGGGCGCCGAGGGGCTTCAACTCGCGTGGCAATATCCCCCCGCAGCTTGGGGTTGGTTCTTCATCTTCGCAAGCGCAATCCTTGTTGTTTTTTGGAGTTATAGAAGAATCGCTGGCGCAACATCCACACGCGTCATGCTCGCAATCATTCGTGGAACTCTTATTGTTTTGGTCTGTGCACTGATTGCTGGTCCACAACTTCGACTTCCAGTTGTCGAAAATCAACCAGATTGGGTCGCGGTTCTCGTGGATCGAAGCAGAAGTATGTCGGTCAGTGACAGTCGCCAGCAAGATGGTTCTCTTGAATCAAGAGATGTTGTGATCTCTGGGTTGCTGCAGAGTGATGTTTGGTCTGAGATCAAGAAAGAACGCGAAATCATTTGGCTTGGTTTTCATGCGTCTGCATTTGATATTGATCCACAAAAGATCCCCAATGCAGATGGTTGGTCGACAG
Source organism: uncultured bacterium (assembly GCA_903961015.1). Taxonomy (GTDB): domain Bacteria; phylum Planctomycetota; class Phycisphaerae; order Phycisphaerales; family SM1A02; genus F1-60-MAGs104. Next base: position 22,318 of record CAJCCX010000165.1, on the reverse strand, counting down.
AGTTGACTGTTCCAATTGAAACCGCGCTACGCAAACTCGCCGGTCGACCTGCAAGCGGTATTGTGATTATTTCTGATGGCCGTACGACTCGCCCAATCGATCGAAACGTGCTGCGCGCTCTTCAAGCTCGTGCAGTACCTGTTTTTGTTGTGCCGTTGGGATCAGCGGAAGCCATAACAGATCTTGCGGTCACCGAAGCTGAGGCTCCTTCTCGAGCATTCATTCGTGATCAGGTTCCTGTTGTTGCAAAACTGCAATGTGTTGGCGGCACACCACGCACAACAGTTCGGGTGGATCTTATTGACGAAAAAACTGGAAAGGTCATCAATACTGTCGAGGTCACTCCAGAAGAGTTCGTCAACCAACGTGGTGAAGCTGTATTGAGCGGCGTTCAGTCTGAGGCTGGACCAGCGCGTTGGATTGTGCGTGTCAGCACTGGTCAAGATGACCTTGTTCGGGCGAACAATGAACAGGCGGTTGAAGTTGAATTTATTGATCGTCCGCTTCGCGTTCTTTATATTGAGGGGTATCCAAGGTGGGAATTCAGATATCTCAAAAATCTTTTAGTGCGCGAGTCATCCTTCGAGAGTTCTGTGATGCTTTTGTCTGCGGATCGTGATTTTGCACAAGAAGGAAATGTACCACTCGAGCGCTTGCCACAAACCGAAGAAGAGTTTTCGAATTATGACCTTTTTATTCTTGGTGATGTGCCATCTGGAAGTTTGTCTGGAACACAAATTGCACAAATCAAACAATCTGTGAGTGAGCGGGGGGCGGGATTATTGTGGATCGGCGGTGAAAGATCAACACCCAACTCTTGGCGGGGAACCGATCTCGAAGATCTCCTACCCATGCGTGGCACCCCAGAACGATTTGATGAGCCTGTTTTTGTTGAACCCACAGAAAACGCTTTGCGCGCTGGTGTAATGCGCTTGAGTGATTCTTCAAAAGAACGTTGGCCAACAACACTTTCCTCATCTGGCGAACGTGGTCGGTTGGAATGGGCCCAGCGCATCGAGCAAGACTCATTGAAACCAACAGCAGAAGTTCTGGCGCGTGGCCGAACACTCTCTGGAAAAGTTACCGCACCAATTGTCCTTTCAATGCGCTTTGGCGCTGGATTGATTGTGTATGTCGCATCTGATGAAACTTGGCGTTGGAGGCACGGTATTGGTGAGACTTATCAAGAAAGATTTTGGATTCAGTTTATTCGTTATCTCTCTCGTGGCACTGTGCAGTCAGATGGAAATCCGTTTCGGTTGGTTGTCGAACCAAAGCAACCAGAAGTTGGTTCCCCTGCAATGATTCGCGTTGAAATTCAAGACCCAAAAGCCGCAAGTATTGCTGGTGATGGTCCGCTTGATATTCAGATTCAACCAATCGAAGTTGCGGGAACACTCTCAGAACAAACAATTCAACTGACCCACGAAACCTCTGGTTGGGTTGGGCTTTGGTCACCCGAGACCCCTGGTGTTTGGAGAGTTCGTGTTGATTCTTCACGAACCGGCAATATGGAAAAAATTGTAAAAGTGATTCGAAATGACACCGAGTTGTCACGTTCAGAGTCCGATCACCCACAATTACTCGATCTTGCGAAACGAACCGGAGGCGCTGTCGTCGCACCAGCCGATATTGAAAAACTGCGCCAACTCTTGCCAAAACGAGCCATCAGTCGTGAGCGCTCCATCCTTGACCCCATCTGGAATAGCCCCGCAGCACTCATTCTTGTTCTTTTACTTCTATTACTCGAATGGATTGGCCGGAGATGGCTGAGGCTTGCGTAGCATTTCGTTGGATTTATAAACGTGACTATTCGAAACCTACCCCAAGAATTTGATAATGTTGGTCGAAGCTTACGAACAACACGGATTGCTGAGCGATCAATTGTTTTGGGGCGAACAATCATCCTCTCAATTTCTGGATGCATCGCAATTGACGCAATCATTCGATTCCCTTCACCACTTCGCTGGTTGATATTGCTGGGACTTACGCTTTTTACTGCATGGCTTTTTCGTCGTCAATTTCTACCTGTATTCGCCCCAGCATCTTCCCGTGTTCAGTTAGCACTTGAAGTGGAAAAAAGAAACCCACAAGCTTCTGGTCGCCTTGCTTCTGGAGTTGAATTCGCCGCGGATCAAAAATTTAAGGGAAATATTTTTGCCAAAATGGTTGAGCGTGATGCCATCGAATTGGTTACGCCCCAAGCAATTTCAGAACTGTTGTCAACAACACAAATGAAAAAAGAAGGTGGATTTCTTGCCGCCGTCATGATGTTGTGGATTGGTTTTTTTGTTTTTTCTCCAACCCTTGCAACTACGGGAATTTTAAGAACGCTGACACCCTGGGTGACCGCTGATTGGCCAGCGCGTACGGGAATACGTAGTACAACTTTTGCGACACATCATCCAAAACAAACTGCCATTTCTTTGAAGGCTGATTTGTTTCGGGGAAACCCAGAAGTGGAGGCTGTTTGGGTTCGTCTTCGGCGTATAGCCGGAGAAAATATTGGCACGTGGGAAAAAATACCGTTGATTCACCAAGGCGAAACCAGATTTGAACGCTTGATTGAAGCTGGTTCTGATGCGGTTGAGTTTCAATTTATGACACGTGATGTTGAAACAAATATCCAGCGAATCGATTTTGTCGAAGCTCCGACACTCGCATCATTAAGAGCAACTGTCACACCACCACAGTACGCAACACAAGTTCAACCACAAAATTTCGAACTTGGAAACGGCACAAATAATCGTGGCCGAATTCCAGTTGCGATTCTCGAAGCGTCCACAGTCGAAGTCGATATGTTGCCAACACCAACAATTGTTGTTCCCCCAGAAGGACCGCAGCGTGACGATTGGATTCGATCAACATTCAATTGGTCGGATAAACGGAAGAGCGACCAATCGGACCAGCCTGGCTTTGTATTTACAGAATCAAATGGGATGTGGCATGTCAAGTTGCGGGCGGATCGGTCACAATCACTGCTTATTCGTTTGACGGATGATCACGGGGTTCAAAATGTCGACGATATTCAGGTCGTACTCGATGTCGCAGCCGATCTTCCCCCTGAAGCGCTTATCACTGAACCACGTGCCGATGAAACCGTTCTCGCAACGGCTCGTATTCCACTCAAAGGTTTGGGTCGTGACGATGTTGGACTCGATCGCATCACTCTTCAAGCGAGTCGATCAACCACTTGGCGCAAGGATCTCATTTCTGTTGATGGCAAGGGGGCTCGCGAAGCTGAAGCAGAAACAATCTTTGATCTTTCTACAGCAAATGCACAGCCAGGAGAGGTTTTTGAAATCGTTCTTGTTGCGGATGATGTTTTTCGACTGAATGGTGCTGCACGTGAAGGGACGCGTTCAACTCCTCGACGTATTCGTGTATTGACACGTCCACAATTCGAGGAAGAAACACGTAACGCAATTGCAGCAATTCGGCAGGGTGCCATTCGAGCAAATGAGCGACAAGCAAGTTTGATTTCACGAGAAGAATCTCCATCATCTCAAGTGCGCCCACAAACAGAAATCAGTGAGCGCATTTCAACAATTCGATCAATGATGGATGGACTTGAAAAAAGACTTGATAGAAATGAAATTCAAGACGATGCAACTCGCAGCCTGATCGAGGCTGGTGACGACATACTGCAAACCGCACAAAAACAAAGCGAGTCAGCGCGCAATGATCTGCAGGAAGCGGCACAAATGCAGGTTGATGGTTCAGAGAAAACAGAATCCACAAACAGCAAACAAAAAATTGACGACGCCAGCCATGCGCAAGCCGAAGTACGTAGTGAACTCGATGATCTCGCAGCATTGCTTGATAAAGACAAAGATTCCTGGATGGCTGCTCGGAAATTGGAGAAGGTTGCTGAGGCGATTTCACAATCAGAAAAAGAACGAACGAAGGCTGGAGCAAAAACTCTCGGAAGAAGTCGACAGGATTTATCAGCCGATGAATCAGCGAATCTTGATCGTGCGGCTGATAGCGCAAAGACTGCCGCACAAGCAGCGCGCGAAACGATCGAAGAACTCAAACAGCGCGCCGAAAAGGTTCAGAAGGAAGATCCCATCAGAGCCGAAAATCTTCGTCAGGCAGCAGATCGTGGCGACAATGAATCACTCGCTGCGCGAATGGATCAAGCCGAGCAGGCGACTAGAGAAAATCGACTTGATGAAGCGCAGCAATCATCAGCGACGGCTCAGAAGACTGTGCAAAAAATGATTGAAGATCTCGCCGATGATGAAAAAGCGAGAACCGAAACGCTGCGTCGTCGTCTTGCCACCCTGATCGATGCACTAGAACAGTTGGTTCGCCAAGCAGAAAGTACGGAAGAACTCGGCCTCGCACTTGTAACGGCCGAAGGAGCTGAGGTCACAAAGTCATCCCCAGCAGTTGCCCAACAAGCCGCAACACTTTCGCTCAATGCATCGAGTGTTGCAGACGACGGCCGAGCTGCTGGCCCAAGTGCGCAACGAGTCGTGCGTCTCATTGAGCGTGGAGCAGAGGCAGAGGGTCGTGCGGCAAGCGCGCTGAGCACAGCTGCTCCTCAAATTGCTCTTGGGCATGAAAGCCTTGTTCGCGCAACCGCTCTTTTTCAGGAAGCGCTCGAACTGGTTCGCCAACAAGAGAAAAAAAATGATGAGCAAGAACGTCAGCAACGAGCCAAAGAACTCGCGCAGGCATATAAAAATCTCTGTGATCGAGAAGAAGGTTTGTTGACAGCAACTGCAACACTCGTCAACAAAGTTGGAGATCGGCGAGTACTTGTTGAATCTCGCAGATTAGGTGTGGATCAAGAAAGTATCCGTCAGGAGATTTCTGCAATATCTGAAGGCTCTCCAGATGTTCAGAAGTCGCCAACATTCACCGAAGCAACCACCCTTGCACTTGATGCTGCCACACGAGCAGCATCGGATTTACGTAGTGGGCCACCCACCCCAGCAACAGTCGAAATGGAAAAAGAGGTTATGGAGATTCTTCGCGGTTTGGTAAATGCACTCAGCGAAGCCGCAAAGAAGTCAGACGATCCATTTGCAGATCCAAGTGAAAACGCCGGCGGTGGTGACGGCGCTGGCGGCGGCGGTGGTGGCGAAGAAGAAAAACCATTAATCCCACCGCTTGCTGAATTGAAAGTCATACGTTCTCTGCAACAACGAATCTATGAACGCACAAAGGCAATCGAAAGCACCCAAATGCCAATCGATGCTCTGAACGGTTTGTCGCAACGACAGGATTCCATCGCAAAAATTGCGGATGATCTTCGCAAAGAACTCGAAAGAAAGATGGCAGAAAAGGAAAAAGCTGGAGCTCCAGTATTGGTTCCTCCCGAAGGTGAGCCACCAATCAAGTTGAAACCAGAAGCGAAGGAACCAATTTGAAAGCAATTCCAAAAATCTCTTCCATCATTATTTTTATTGTCGTCGGATCTGTAAGTGCAAGCAGTTCTCAAGATCCAAAGGCTCCCGTACCAAATCCCCCACAAGCTCAATCCCCACAAGCACCATCCACAGGAGCACCACCCGCAGGAAACCCCGCGGGCGACGAAGAAAAATCACTTGATGACCTTCTTGGTATTGGCGAGTCAGATTCAAAGAAGGCAAGCGCAGAAAGTGGTCGTGCACAGAAAGAAACACTCCAAAGAATCTTGAGCGAAAAAGAAGCAAAGAACACACTTGAAGAAACTGTCGAAGGCATGCGACGAAGCGCAACACTTCTGAGCGAAAAAGATTCTGGAACAGCCGTTCAAAGGGTTCAAGAAGATGTGCTTGCCAGACTTGATGCATTGATCGCATCCGCCCAACAACAGCAACAGCAGCAACAATCTTCGTCGAGTTCATCTTCATCCTCCTCATCTGGTGAAAAGTCGAAAGGCTCACAGCAACCTAAGGGTGGAAAAGGACAAAAACAATCCGAGTCAGCAGGTTCCGAAGAAAAACTACGTGCAGAAGCAAAGCAACGCGCTTCTCAAAAAGAAGGTGAAAAATCTGGCCCATTAAATTCACAACCGACCGGAGATCGCGCGGGAGAATCTCCACCAAGTGTTGACCCAATCGAAGGCGGAGTGATTCAAGAGACCGACGAAGAATGGGGAAGTTTGCCACCAAGAACACGTGAGATCATTCGTCAGGGTGTTCGAGAAAAAATGTCTTCGGTGTATCGTCGATGGACCGAAGCGTATTACAGAAGAATCGCAGAAGAATCGAAGCCATAAAGCAAATGTCCTAACGAAACACCAATTACTCATGATTTCCGCAATCACAATCATCCTCGCATTTCAATTGTTGCCAACCACAGCGGCCGAACAGTCCACAGCGCAAACGACCGCACAAGCGCCTCAACAAGTTCAGGCAGCAGAATCATCCAAAAAAGCTGACGCTCCAGTTGAGCTAATCGCCCCTCCCCCTTCTGTCGACACCGTGACAGCGAAACCCAAATCAACAGGAGTTGGCGCGGAAAACAAACCAGCAAAAAATGAGATCACTCCTGAAATGACCCGGTCAGTGGAACGCGGACTTGCATACCTTGCTTCGTCGCAAAATGACGATGGATCATTTGGAAGAGGTCGCTATGGTCGACATGTTGGCATCGCATCCCTCGCGGCATTGGCGTTTATGGCTGACGGAAATCTTCCTGGTCGCGGTCGTTATGGTGAACAAGTTGCGCGTGCGCTGGAATTCGTTCTTGCAAACAAATCAGAGAGCGGACTTCTTGCTGCGGAAAGTACAACTGGCCCAATGTATGGCCATGGATTCGCCACGCTATTTCTGGGTGAAATTTATGGGATGAACCCAAACGATTCTCGTGTTCGCGATGCGCTTGTGCGCGCAATTGATTTGATCTTGAACAGCCAAAATGATGAGGGTGGTTGGCGTTACAACCCAGTTCCATACGACGCCGATGTTTCCGTCACGATCTGTCAGGTGATGGCGATGCGAAGCGCACGAAATGCTGGCATCAAGATTCCAAAGGACACGATTGATCGCGCCGTGCGTTATGTTCGCGATTGCCAGAATGCAGATGGAGGCTTTCGATATATGCGTCAACCAGGCTCAAGCGCTTGGCCGAGAGCAGCAGCTGGCGTCGCAAGTCTTTTTTATGCTGGTGTGTACGAAGACGATTCGATCGAACGTGGTTTGGAGTACTTGAGTAGCAACTCCATAATTGCAAATACTGGTGGACCACAAATGCAGGCGCATTATTTTTATGGTCAGTATTACGCGACCCAAGCGATGTATCTCGCGGGTGGCGACCGTTGGGAACAATGGTGGTCGCGAGTCCGAGACGAATTGATTGCGATACAAAGCGACGACGGTTCGTGGATTGATCATCAAGCTGGCGAGTCCTACGCCACAGCTATGGCTCTAATTGTCCTGCAAATGCCAAATAGATATCTTCCAATTTTTCAGCGTTGAGCAATATGTTTGTAACCGTATCAATACTCTCCCTTCTAATCTCTGCAACCACCGAGACATCAACTGTTGAAGTTTTGACTCAACAAGGTGAGTGGGTTGATGCGTTGATTGATGAGAATGGAACAATTCATAGCGAGAACGGAATCGATCTTGGATCGACGGCGCTTGCATGGATTCCAAAGAGTGACGGTGTTGGAACGATCGAGCGCCGTCCATTTTCAATGACAAAGCTGACCGATGGCCAGGTCATCATCGCAACATTCGGTGGATTTCATATTGAGCCAATCGGCACCATTGCCCGATGGAAGCATCCTGGGATGGGGATGATGGATATTTCTATTGATCGCACATCATTCATTCAAATGCAACCGATGGAACAATCACCAGTCGCTTCGAATTCTGATGAGATTGTTCTTCGTAACGGCGATCGAATCACTGGGTTTATCGAGTCGTTTGAAGAGCCAATTGTCATTGAAAGCGCTGGCGTCAAACGAGAAATTCCGCTCGAACGAGTTGCGGGAATTGCGCTCGTCTCCGGACAACCCAAAGTCGCAGCGGTGCGCGTCTGGTTGTCGGATGGATCAATAATCGATGGAACATCAATCACAGGTGGGTTTGGTGGTGGATTTGTTCTGCAAGGAATTTCATTGGGGATGAGTCGTTCGTCACAACCAATTCTCACAGATGAAATTCGCTGTGTTTCACAATCATCAAAGCGAATGCTTCCCCTTGCTCAGTTCAAGCCAAAAGTGTTTCCGCCAATTTCCATGTCGCTTCCACGTGCGGAATACCCAATGCCAATCGTGAGCACAATTGAAGCTCCTTTGGGCGCAACAGCAATTGAGATCAGGGGGCCGGAACGGCTCGTCTACGAAATCCCCAAGGGCTTTTCCGTCTTTAGTGCAGATGTCGAGATTCCACCATCTGTAATTACTTGGGCTGATTGTGCTTTTGTTATTCGACAAAAGAGTCAAGAGCTCGGACGTTATTCGCTCAACGCGAAAAATTCGAAAGCGCGAGTTCGCGTAGTGGTTGAACCTGGCCCACTCGAAATCGAGATCGAGGAGGCTGCTGGAGGTCCTGTTGGTGATACTGTCGTCTTGCGCCGAGCGATCTTGATCGACGTTGCTGGCGGTGGATGATTCGGATGTGATCAACGCTTGTGATTCAAGAAAATCAAATTCTGTGATTTCTTGTCGAACCTCTCTCTTGAATCCAGAATCACTCCATTCATATCGCAATCCATTCCAGCGACCAATCCAAATTGTTCCATCGTTTTTCCACAAAACGGCACACGCCTGATCACGAGCAGTCACAAGTCTTTGCGCACAAACAAGAACTCCATCCCACTTGTCTTTCACAAGTCGGATTGGTCCAGTTGATTGAAGGACAATCTGACTCGCAACACGCTGCGCAAGAGCAGCCGCATCAGGGCGAAAACTTCCGTGATGTGGAAGTTCAAACACGGTGATGCCACGAAGATCTTCAGAGTTTGGAGATTCCAGAACAGCACGACATGCTTCCCGTGCAGCATCACCAACAAGAAGTATCGAGAAACCTTGGCAGGAAATTCGAATAATGAGACTTCCATCATTTGAATCTGCGAAGAAACGTTTTGCGGGAGGGTGAAGCACGCGCCAGTGCATAAATCCAAACTGGCGTTCATCACCCTTAGAAAATTCCTCGATCGATGCACCCCCTGCTTGTGCCGCCCTGAGCGCTTCGTGCGCAGCACCACGTTGTGCCCATTCAATAAATTGTGGAGTGACGAAGACACGGGGAACAGAAAACGCCCTGACTACTTCCGGCAATGCGCCATAATGATCGAGATTCGGATGCGATATCACAACAGCATCGAGCGAGTGAACTCCAAGCGCTCGCAGGGCTGGAACGATAGTTTGCGAACCCACAGCAGCTGCACCAAGACTTCCGCAATCGAACAGAACCGCAGATAATCCAGAACGAATCAGATAACACGAACCATTTCCAACATCAATCATGTCGATTCGTGTGCGCCAATCTTCAGGGTCGGCGACGATTCGCACAGATGCGTTGGAGGGCAGTGCTCCTGGAAGGGTTGCACAAAATCGCACTACACAAAGAATCATTCGAGCATTGATGACCGAAACCCATCCAGCAGCACAACCAATCGGAGCACAAATCGGTTGTGCCGCAACGGCAACATTTGAAGAGATGACCATCATGGCGAAGCTTGGTGAAAGTGCAAGTGTGCAAGGGACGCACCAAAGAGGGCAAGTCCCAAAGTGAAGCGCGATGATCGGCGTAGTCACTACCCACGCAGACAGACCTGCTGCAAGAGGTTCTAGTGCGCGACGAAGAATTGTTGCGAAAATTCCATATCCACACACAGCACAATTCAAACAACGCGCAATAAACGGCGAGATATATCGAAGTCCAAAGATCGCTCCAAAGCTGAGCTGAAATCCTGGTTGAGATGCGGCGAGTGGATCACACGCAACAATAATCATCGCTGTCAGTCCAATCAACGATCCAAACTGAATTGAACGACCCAATGAAAGTGCAATTGCTGCGGCTCCACCCATCAACGCCGCCCGCACCGAAGAAACTTCCGACTCGATCGAAACAACAAAGAGAGTTGCAAGAAGGATCAGAACGAATCCTCCGATGCGAGGCGCCAATCGCATTCGACGAATGCACCATAAAGCACAAGCAGCAAGAATGCCGAAGTTGAATCCAGAAATTGCAACCAAATGCTGAACGCCACTCGATGCAAAAGCTTTCGATACAGAACGCAAGCCTGGCCAATTCGCACCCGTTGTTGATGCCGCAATAAGAGCCGTCGCATCAAGCCTAGTTTGATCGCCGAGCGCATCACGCAAACTTGCATCAACACCAGATCGCCATCGAGCAAGAAACGAAGTCACAGAAAACTGCGAAGTTTCTGGATGTTGAATTAAATGTTCACTTGGTATCGACAACAAACCCGCAATGCCGCGCATGCGGCTCCATGCCATTGAATTGAAACCACCTGGATTTGTTGGGAGATCAAATCCACTTAACCAACCTTTCGTTCGTATTCGATCTCCAGCTACACATCCCGCGATTGTCCCTTCAACAATGACACGCAGTGTCGCATCGATTTCATGAGGCTCGCCATGACTGTCGACGACCGCATCGATTTTAAGATTGAAGCGAATCGATGGCGTGCGGGGCACGAAGCGTGCAAGCGTGTCTTCTTCGAGTGAATCACATCGAATGAGCGCATCGCGATACGCAAATTCATCGGTGCGTGGAGTTGATATGACAATTCCCTCGACACATACAAGTTTGCGAGTCGAGTCAACAGAAGAATTCAATTGTTTTGTATCAACCCGATTTACGGCGACATGAAGCGATTTTAATAATGCGTACCACTCATGGTTGACGACAGCGACTCGGAATGCGCCAAACGCCGCAGCTGCGATCAGCAGGCAGAGTGCCGATGCAAAGGACCACCGCCGCCACGCCAGCGCTATTCCGTGCGCGGCGATGGCGACAGTGATCAACGCGGTGACAATGACAAGTCGACCACGTTCATCCAAAGCATCGTTTGGCTCCACTAGCCCCACGGCAATTCCAGCACTTGCTGCACCGGCGACCATTGCACCGGCGATCCAAGGAAGGAAGGCGTGTCGCGTTGCTTTGTCACCGCCCGTCCTGCGCGGCATGAGCGCACGCTATGACTGCGCCGAGGACTTTCTGAAAGTCTTCCCCTTTTTCTTTTTGAGAATCAGTTTTATTGATTGAGCCAAATCACGATAGCGAGCGACCACGCACAATATCTCGAATGATAAAGATGGGTCTTCCCCTCACCTGCTCGTGAATTCTGCCAAGGTATTGCCCGATGATCCCCAGAACGAAAAGTTGCACGCTCCCCATCAGGGTGACAACGATCACCAAACTCGTCCAACCTTGAGGCGTTTGACCAACAAACAGTAATGAATAGATCGCATAACCGATAAATCCAAGGCACAGGAACGCGAAGAGCGCACCCGCATAACTTGCCAACATTAAAGGCTTTGTTGATGATGCGGCAATGCCATCAAGCGCAAGAGCCAACAGTCGAAAAAATGGATACTTCGTCTCTCCTGCGAAGCGCTTTTCTCTGTCATAGAAAAACGGAACTTGGCGATATCCAACCCAACTCACCATTCCTCGAATGAATCGATGTCGTTCTGGCATCTGTAAAATTTGGTTCACAACCCTGCGAGACATCAATCGAAAATCACCAGTATCGAGTGGGATTGGCGTATCTGACAATTTTTGCAGTAGTCGATAAAAGACAGCGCAAGCAAAACGTTTCAGTGGCGCATCACCGAGCCTTGTTCGCCTTTGAGCAAACACAACATCAGCACCTTGATCCATAAGTTCGAGCATTTGTGTAAGTAATTCTGGTGGATCTTGCAGATCTGCGTCCAGAACAAGCACTCGCTCTCCTGCGCAACATTGCAGTCCCGCAGAAAGCGCGAGTTGATGCCCGTGGTTTCTGGAAAGATCGACGATAACAAGCATTGGATCTTTCTCTGTGAGTGCAACCATTTTATGAAACGTGTCGTCAGTCGATCCATCGTTTACAAAAACAATTTCGTATGGCTTCGAAAGTTTTTCACCAACCTCTTTCACACGGCGGTGCATTTCGAAAAGCACTTCACTTTCGTTATAGCAGGGCAATAAAAAACTTACATATGGTGCGACAGATATTTGATTTGAGGGGTAAGTCATGATTGATTCAAATCTTTGATAGGTATTGGAAACGATTTTAATCTTTGTATCTGCCAAAGAATCAGCAGGAGTACGCCGAAAAACACGATTGCCATAACTGGATTCCAAATCAGAGCAAAGTTGTTCCCCCAAATTGGGCGCAAAGGCTCTTTCAACAAGCCGATCGAGAGTGTGATCGCAACCAAACACCATCCGAGAACTCGAAACCGAGCCGTTGTCAAGAGTGTTAATCCCCAAAGAGATAACGCTGGAGCGAGAATCACATAACTGTTGGATTCAGTCATTGGATTAAAGAGCATCAAATAAATTGTCGTGAATGCAAGGAGCCAAATTGCACGCAGCGGTTCATCAAATCGTCGACCCACAACAACCCACAGACCAAGTGCGACAAAGGCAGCAACGGCCCGAATGACAAGTGCCCATTGAGCTGGAAGTTCACCACCAAGCGTTCGAATGATTCCATGAAAGTCTGCGAAGCGGTGTTCGATGACAACCGAGCAGGATTGGAGATTTGCAAACGAGGCAAAATATTGTGACATCACATAATCAATATCGGAAATTAGAAACGGACTGAGTATGAGAATGAGTGCAGCCTCGAGCGCTTTCCACCGCAATGGCGCATAGACGAATGGGGCAAGCAATAAGATCACCAACCCGAGTGGCTTCACGATCACGGCAAGAATCATCCATAGAGTTGCTCCAGTCCATCGTCGCTGCGAAATTGAGGCGACAACATTTACCAGCAGACCAGAAAACATAGCGTTCGCTTGACCATATCGCAGCGCCGAAAGTGACAGTGGGAGCGTGAGGAGCAGAATCCAAGGCAAAACCGCTGCTGATTTTGAACCGAATTGACTGCGAGCCAATCTCCATAGACCAAACACCAAGACCAATCCAGACAGCCAACGCCAGGCAATGTCGCCAATTGGTACAGGAATCCAATGAAACAAAACAAAGCTTGGTGCAAACTGTGGGAAATAATTCATGCCACTAGGACCGGCATAAAGTGGCTTCTGTTGAAACCAGTTCTGACTCGCATCGTGGTACAGGCCCGTGACCGTTCGGTCGTATGGATTGATTGCGACCATCACACTTATGACAACAAGGGTAATTATCCACACACCCAGTGCGATCCAAATCCACACTGGGTTTTCGTACCAAGCGAGTATCGCCGGCTTGATTTGAACCGTCGAGATCTCATCAGAATTTGCTTCTCTTGTATGAATAATTGGAGGATATCCCTATCTTGAAATTTGACTTTTCGTTCGAAGATCGAAATCCACTTCCTGTGAGCCAACTTATCTACCAAAATACCCTCTCCATCCCACCGATTTCATAGATTTTTTTGTCCCCCAAGAGTTCAAATCTCCAAAGAATTCACGGAAAGCAACATTCTGTTTGCAATTGTCCAACTTGGCGCCATAATCAAAGATCTCAGAGTTTGATTGATATGAATTTGCAACTACGAAGAATTCTAGGAAGAATTCACAAGCAATCCCAAACGCGGATTTTTACTGCAGCAATCATTGCCATTTTTGCTACAAATCACTTCGCTGATATTGGCCAAAGTGTCCATGCAGCTTGCCCTCCAGATTTGAACGGCGACAATATTGTTGATGGCATTGACCTTGCAAGCATGCTCTCGAATTGGGGCGGACCCGGCGGAGATATCACGGGTGATGGATTGACCGACGGAACTGATCTCGCATCAGTTCTTGGTGGTTGGGGACCATGCCCTCCCCCGCCTCCCGAATGGTTGATTGTTACTTCGACGAGCACGACGACAACAACTGCGTATGACTCAGCTGGCCTTGTGGCGAAGACTTGGGTTGGTGCTGCTGGTGGTGCGAGTGTCGCATATCTGCGAGGCGATGGAACGCTTGTTCGCCCGACTGTTTATTCGGCTGGGATTTATAACGGCGCTGCTCGCGGTGGCCGGATTCAGGTTTTTAATGCTGCAGGGGCAATCGTGAATGATCTGATTGTTTCAAATGCTGAATATGGACAACACCATGACATTCGGCTGATGCCAAACGGAAATATTCTTTGTATTGTGTGGGAGGGTCACACACAGGCCGAAGGAACTGCGATGGGCCGTGTGAATCTCACATCGGCAATATGGTCCGAATCAATTCTTGAAATTCAACCAACTGGATATAGCACTTACAACATTGTGTGGCGTTGGAATCTTTGGAATCATCTTGTGCAAAATACGAATGCGGCGTTTCCAAATTATGCCGTCGTGAGTACAAAGCCAGAACTTATAAATATAAACGCTGGATCGGTCGGTGCACAGGGAACTGGTGATTGGATTCACATGAATTCTATTGATTACAACCCAACACTGGATCAGATCGTTGTCAGTTCTCGCACACTTAGTGAACTTTGGGTGATCGATCATTCGACGACGACCGCAGAAGCAGCAACGCACACTGGTGGCGCGAGAGGGCGTGGCGGCGATATCTTGTTTCGTTGGGGAAATCCTGCAAATTATGGTCGCGGCACAACGACGAATCAAACTTTCTTTGTCGTTCATAGCGCAACGTGGATCGATGCAGGACTTCCTGGAGCTGGCAACATTATGGCGTTCTGCAATGGCGATCGCATTGGAACCGCTAATGATTATTCCACTGTGATGGAAATCATTCCACCCCGCGATTCGTCTGGGAATTATCTGATTGACCCCATTCTTGCATTTGGTCCAAGCACTCCCACGTGGACATATGGATCACCAAATCAGATATATGGCGGAGCTGTTCAGTGTGGAGCCTTTCGAACTCTCGACAACACGACGTTGATCACTCTGACGAATAGCGGCAGAATTTTTGAGGTGAACACATTTGGCGCCGTTGTCTGGAACAGAGATAATGTTGCGACAAATATCCCACGCGCCCCGCGATATCGCCATGTCAATGGACTTTGGGTTGGTCCATAAAAGTCAAACGATTCATCGTTTCACGTCAACAGGCGGCGCCACAGCAAATGCAATTTCAGCCGCATCAAGCGCAACCTTGACCTCTCGAATCGTCGCCTGACGAACCGCGATAAAATCTGCTGACTGGCTCCATACCTGAACTTGCCAAGTGACTCCAGTAGCGGTCATTTCCACAAGAACAATCTCTGGTTTTTCTGGCAGACATCCAGGGACGCGCATCGCCGCTTCGGTGAGTGCCGCACGCGTCTTGTCGATATTCGCGCCGTGGTGCAAAACAACCACCACATCCACTCGCCGTCTTTCATGGAAACTGATATTCGTGATGACCGCACCAAAGATTGCTGTGTTTGGAATGAATATTCGTTTGTTGTCGACCGTGTCCAGCGTCGTTGAAAACAAATCAATTTCATAGACCATGCCAGTTTGTCCCGCTGCAATAATCGAATCGCCAATCTTGTATGGACGAAAGATCATCAACATGATTCCAGATGCAAAGTTGGATAGTGTTCCTTGGAATGCAAGACTGACCGCTAATCCAACAGCTCCGATCAATACAGAGAAGCTTGCGGTTTCAATTCCAAACTTGTTCAGTACAAACGATCCTGCGATCAACAAGATCACCCAACGAGTCAATTTCGCAAAGAAGCGAGCGAGAGTTGGCTCGATTTCCGCTCGCTCGCAAGCGTTCACAACCAAGCGCCGCATCCAACTCGCAGCAAAGAAAGCGACGATGATGATGATGCACGACCAGAGGACCGGCGCCCCATATTGAATTCCCAGATCCATCCATTGGCGAGATGTCATATGAATAGTTTCAGATGTAGTTGTCATAGTGCACTTTGAAAGATACAAAAACTAGCCAGCCCTCTCACCAGAAATTCGAACAAGGTTGGCAAGAGTTTCTCGTGCCGCGCCAGAGATCAAGACAGATTGTGCGACTGCAACCCCCCCACGTAAATCATCAACAATACCCGCCGCAAGTAAAGCTGCCGCTGCATTTATGAGGGTCATATCTCGTGCGGCGCGCGGCGCGCGATTTTCAAGGACATCCATGAAAAGTTTTGTTGCCCCATCGAGATTTTCTGGTGCAATCGAAAGAGGATTGACTCGTGTGATCCCCAAGAGTTCCGGTGTTGTTTCATAAACCCGCACAGATCCACCTTGCGCATCATGCTTCACTTCTGCGACCAATGTCGCTGCGCCCGTTGTCATTTCATCCAAACCATCCATGCCGTGATACACCACCGCACGCACCGCGCCAAGTTCTCGCAGCACCTCTGCGAGAAGCGGAACAAAAGAACGGTCATAAACACCGATCGCTTGTCTGCGCGCATTCACTGGATTTGTCAGCGGTCCAAGCAAATTAAAAATCGTCGGAAATCCAAGCGCCTTCCGAACAGGCATTGCATGCCGTGCTGCTGGGTGATGATTTGGTGCAAAACAAAATGCAACATGTGCTTCTTCAAGGCACTGTCGCTGAATCAATCCAGTCGCATCAACTTTCACACCAAGTGCACCCAAGACCTCGGCTGATCCTCGGCCAGTGCGCGATCGATTTCCATGTTTCGCAACGAACGCCCCAGCGGATGCTGCAACTAGTGCTGCAAGCGTGCTGACATTGAATGTCTTTGGTGCTCCACCAGTCCCCGCGGTATCGAGAATCTTTGCGGTATCGATCGAAGTTGAAAACGTTGTGGCGTGTTTGCGCATCACGGTTGCGGCGCCAGCAAGTTCATCGACGGTTGGCAAACGCCGCGCGAGGAGTGCTAAGAAGGCGCCCATTTCTGCATGGTGAGCAGAACCAGTCATGATTTCACCAAATGCTGCCCGCGATTCGTCAAATGTCAGTGACTTGCCCTGGATCAGCAATTTCAAGAAAGGCGTCAAATCACCCGGCCGCTCGGGTCGAGCGAATTCGCTGAGACTTCCATGGGTGGGTGGCGCATCCATCACAAGTCGGGGATGCTATGCGGATGCTCGCCGTTATTGTTCACACGCTCGATCCATTCGCCATAGAGATCTCGTCTGGTTTTGGAATCCGCTGGTATGGAATTTCCTATGCTGCAGGATTTTTTCTTGGTTGGTTGCTCTTGCGCGAGCTCGCTCGACGCGATCGAATCGGTTTGACGATGTTGCAAGTGAGCGACTTGATGACCTATTTGATTATGGGAGTCGTCATCGGTGGTCGTGTTGGGCACGTTGTTTTCTATGAACCGCATCTCTTGATCACTTTTCACTCTTCTCTACCGTGGTGGGGATTGCTCGACATTCACAAAGGTGGAATGTCCAGTCACGGCGGCATTATCGGTTCGATGATTGCAAGCGTGCTTTTCGCGCGTCGCGTTCGACTTCCAATTCTTCATCTATTTGATTGTGTCGCATTCGTCGCTCCATTTGGTTTGTGTTTTGGTCGTTTGGCGAATTGGGTCAACGGCGAACTGTGGGGCAAGCCACTTCCAGAATCAATGCAGGCGAATCCGCCTTGGTGGGCCGTGAAGTATCCAGCAGAAATTCTCGAGTCTAACTTTCCAGTTGCGAAACTCGCGTCACTGCAATCGCTCGTGAATCCAGTTGAACCTCTACCCGAAGCCGTCTATCGCGCAACATATTTGCACCGTACAGATGTCCTTGCAAAACTTGAACCTCTGTTGACCGCGTATTACCCCAGCAATTTTATTCAAGCTTTTACCGACGGGCCAATCTTGCTTCTTGTCATGACAGTCGTCTGGTTGAAACCTCGGCGCCCAGGTGTTATCGCGGGAGTTTTTCTGGTGACGTATGGAGCGGCTCGAACGACAAGTGAACAGTTCCGACAAATCGATGATGGCGTGTTCATGATCGGTTCGTTGACGCTTCCAATGTTGCTCTCGCTTGCGATGATTGCCGGGGGAATCGCGCTGATTGTGTGGGCGTCACGCCAAGCAATCAAACCAATGGGTGGATTGCTTTCTCATAAATAAATTTTTCGATTTCGAATTATTTGTGATAAACGGCAACAGACTTCGCCCACTCAGGAGCCCACAGCCGGAATCCACCAGTAAATGCGTTCGCATTATCACCAAGCCTGCAATTCTTAGGAATGTCTTTCAAGCGCACAGCATTTCCGCCGCCAAGAACGACATAATCAGGAAGAAGTCCAGCCGAAAGGATCTCAATCACTTCATGAACTTCCTTCTCCCAACGTTTTCTCCCGTGCTTTTTTAGCGCCCTTACACCAACAGCGTCTTCGAAACTTTTCCCCTTGCGAAAAGGCATGTGCGCAAGTTCCATTGGGACGATCACGTGATCAGCAATCAGACACGATCCCAGCCCAGTGCCTAAGCCCAAGAAGAGCATGCGCCCACCTTCGTACGAACCGACCGCTTGCATCGCAGCGTCATTGATCAATTTCACTTTTTTCGAAAATCCATTGTCATAATCAAAGTCGACCCATCCCTTGCCGAGATTCGCAGGATCATGCGTTGGTTGGTTCTTGCTGATTGGCGCCGGCAATCCAATCGAAACTGCGTCGTATGTCCAACCTTGCGCCAACTTCAACACACCTTCAACCATTTGTTGTGGAGTCAGCGATGTCCCAGAAGGAAACGATCTTTTCTCTGGGTCGGCATCAACTCGAATTTTGACATTCGTTCCGCCAATATCAATCGTGAGTACTTTGAGTTCCATTGTTTGAGAGTACATCAGACTTGAGTTCAATTGGCAGTTGGACTTCGCTCCACTTATCTCCATTTCGAACTGCAGGGCCGTTGTATGAGAAGGCTCTTGGATCTCCAACCGCGCGCCATGCGGGATGTGCCGCGATCCATTCGTTGAGAAGTTTTAATCCCTCGTTGGTTTTCTTCAATCCATACGCACCCTTCAATCCCACAGAGAGAACTGTCATCGGAGTTGTGTCCACAACGGTGATCGTGCCGTCTTTGCCCGTTGGCCCCATATCACTTTCGCGATATAAAAATGACATTGTCCACGAACCATTTTTTTCGTTGAGTTGATTTGAATTGGGTTCCATCATGCCCCGATAATCCATTTCAACCGGGCTGGTCATCGCAATTTCGCGCGACTTGATGTGATTGAAAAGCGGCCAAAATGATGAAAACATTCCCATTGCAGTGCTACCAGTCGAAGAAATTTCGGCACGGCGAACCGAGGGATATGACTTCAATTCGATTGCGCCCGGCGGAGTTGGTGCGGGATACCCAATTGGCAGCGGCGCTTCAATTTCACAGCGTCCGCACTTCCAGAATTCTCCGACTTGCGTTGGTTCGGCAGCAGGTCCACTGCCGAAAGTTCCAAGTCGTACGCACTTCCCAACCTCAGGGATCACGCTGAGACGCGCTTGTGGAGAACCTTGAAAAAGAATCACTGCGAGCGAGACAAGAATGTTGATTGAGAGTGGCTCCATTTGTAATCCTTTCTATCAAGCATGTGTTTGATTGGCATGGGATACTAGAGAAATGACGACGCCGAGCACAAATTGGGATTATGCGCCCGCACCAGAGTCGACAAAGGTGGAAATCAAAACTCAATATGGACTTTTTATTGATGGCGCATTTCGAGAGCCCCGCTCTGGCAGATCGATTGAGACGATCAATCCCGCGACCGAATCTTCTTTATCGCGAATCGCAGAGGCTGATGCGGCGGATGTCAATCTCGCAGTCGTTGCAGCGCGCAAGGCGCTGAAGAATTGGCGTCGTGTACCCGCGCTTGAACGCGCAAAATATATGTATCGCATTGCGCGCCGCATTCAAGAAAGAGCGCGCGAACTTGCTGTGCTTGAAACGATGGACAACGGAAAACCGATTCGTGAATCACGCGATGAAGATGTTCCGCAAGCTGCCGCACACTTTTTTCATCACGCTGGGTGGTGCGATAAATTGCGTTGGGCGTGCCCCACATCCAATGGAAGTGCGCCGGAGCCAATTGGAGTTTGTGGACAGATCATTCCGTGGAACTTTCCTTTGATGATGGCTGCGTGGAAAATTGCACCGGCGCTTGCTTGTGGAAACACCGTTGTGCTCAAGCCAGCCGAAACGACATCACTGACAGCTTTGCGCCTCGCCGAGATCTTGCAAGAAATTGATTTGCCGCCAGGTGTCGTCAACATCATCACCGGTGCAGGAGAGACAGGGCGAGAACTTATTGCTCATGGAGATGTCGACAAGATCGCATTCACGGGATCGACGGATGTTGGACGCGCGATCGCATCGACTGTTGCCGGCACAAAGAAGCGATTAACGCTGGAATTAGGCGGAAAAAGCCCAAATATTATTTTCGCAGATGCAGCGATCGACCAAGCTGTCGAAGGAATCGTTTCTTCGATCTGGGCCAATCAAGGTCAGGTTTGCTGTGCGGGAAGTCGACTGCTTGTTGAAGAATCTGTCGCGGAGGAAGTGATCGAAAAACTTCGTCTGCGAATGCGAAGTTTGCGAGTGGGTGACCCGCTCGACAAGAACACGGATGTTGGCGCGATCAACAGTCGTGCGCAACTTGATCGCATTGAAAGCTTTATCAAGCTCGGCGTTGCAGAGGGAGCGCAGCGACACGATGTTTCAGATGTCGCGTTGCCATCAAAAGGATTTTGGTGCAAACCATGTTTCTTCACCGAAGTTCAGCCCGCACACACAATCGCTCGCGAAGAAATATTTGGCCCAGTTCTCGCCGTCATGACTTTTAGAACTCCAGACGAAGCTGTCGCTCGCGCAAACAACACGATGTATGGATTGAGCGCTGGCATTTGGACAAGTCGCGGGTCGAAGGCGTATGAGGTCGCTCGACAAATTAAAGCTGGCGTGATTTGGTGCAACACATTCAATCAATTCGATCCCGCCGCACCATTCGGTGGATATCGCGAATCTGGATTTGGTCGTGAAGGCGGTCGCTCGGGATTGTCTGCGTACTGCGCATGAAATTTGTTGAAACAGAACTTGGAGAAATACGATGACAGAAAGATCTGAAATCACAAAGACTTGGAAACTTTTTATAGGCGGCGCATTTCCGCGCAGCGAATCTGGACGCGTCGCACCAGTGAAAGATTTGACCGATCGATCTGGCGGAAAAGCATTGGCATATGCCGCTCAGGCGTCTCGAAAAGATTTGCGAGATGCAGTCGAAGCCGCGCGAGCAGCGCAGGAAAAGTGGGCTGCATCAAGCGGATATTTGCGCGGACAGATTATCTATCGATTGGCGGAGTTGCTCGATGGTCGCCGAGAAGAATTAATTGAAGCTGTGCGGATGAGTGGACGAGTTGGAAAAAGTAAGGCTCGTACTGAAGTTGAAGTCGCAATTGATCGAACGCTTTCCTTCGCAGGATGGTGTGATAAATTGGATAGCGTGGTTGGTGGTCGCAATGCAGTTGCTGGACCATTCCACTGCTTCTCACAAATCGAAGCGACTGGAGTTGTTGCGGTGTTTGCTCCAGAAGAATTTCCATTGATTGGATTTTTGACCTTGGCGTTGCCTGCGATCGCGTGCGGATGTTCGGTGATCGCAATGCCGAGTTCCGTTGAACCAATTCCCGCGTTGATCGTCGCAGAATGTGCGCCAAGCGCGGATATTCCTCCTGGCGTTCTGAATGTATTGACTGGATTGCGTGAGGAGTTGGTCCCGGTCGTTGCCGCGCACCGCGATGTTGATGCAGTTGTTGCGAGTGTTGAGCCTGAAATGGCGAAGATTCTGCAGTTAGGGGTTGCCGAAAATCTGAAGAGGGTAAGGCTTGTTGATCCACAAGCGAAATTCTTGGAAGATTTGGCTTGGTCCAGCCCAAGCGCGTTTCAAGCCGTCACTGAAGTGAAGACGGTTTGGCATACGGTTGGATTGTGAGGCTCGTTTTGATTGCGAGGTGACGCGAGAATCGAGCGACGGATTCGAACCACGGAATCGAGCCACGGAATCGAGCAGCATTTTGTTGGCAGCCGTGAAAAGTCCTCTCGGGGCTCAGACAGTCCTCGGCGACCGACACGATCCAGGTTTCGAATTTTGATTGCAAATTCCGTCGACCGCCTGCGGAACTCGCCCGGCAGAATTTTTCAACGGCTGGATACGCAAATTGAAGTGCGACGGAATCATCCACGGAATCGAGCCAGAGAAATGCATTTGTGGTCAGCCGTGAAAAGTCCTCTCGGGGCTCAGACAGTCCTCGGCGACCGACACGATCCAGGTTTCGAATTTTGATTGCAAATTCCGTCGACCGCCTGCGGAACTCGCCCGAGAGAACTTTCCAACGGCT
>CAJCCX010000164.1 GCA_903961015.1 uncultured bacterium | reverse complement strand
GTTGCCGCTTGGGGGGCATATTGAACTTGATGAAGATCCAGAGCAGGCCGCGCTTCGTGAAACGAAAGAAGAGAGCGGGATCGATGTTGATTTGATCGGCGAGCGTCCGCCAACGACTGGACCAGGGACGCGTGCTTTGATCGGCCCGCGATTTTTGGATATTCACCGCATCAGCGAGACGCATGAACATATCGGCATGATTTATTTTGCACGGCCGAAAAATCAGGCTGGCGCTGCGCAGGCAACGCTTGCGCAAAGCGAGCACAATGACATTCGCTGGTGCACTTCGCAGGAACTCGACTCACTCGTTCCAGCAATGAGCGATGCAGTGAAGTGGTATTCACGCGTCGCGATTGAGGAAGTGGGATAGGGCGGACCCCCTTTACGGGCAGAACGACGTGCTGCAACCTTACGATTTGCCCGCAACGGGCATCTGAATACGAGCCACTCTGAACGAATCGCAAACAAATCGAAGTGCGGTCCTCTGCTATGAATAGGCGATGTTGTTTTTTGCGTCTACGTATTCCGATCCAACGATCATCACCTATGTCGGATTGGTACTCGCGCTCGGCTTGGCGCTCGCCTTTGAATTCGTAAACGGTTTTCATGACACAGCGAATGCCGTTGCGACCGTCATCTACACCAACACATTAAAACCTACGCCTGCGGTTGTGTGGTCAGGAATCTGCAATCTCATTGGCGTGTTAAGTTCGTCAGGATTGGTCGCATTTGCAATCGTGACCTTGCTCCCAGCTGAGCTGGTGGTCAACATCGGATCCGGCGCTGGATTCGCGATGGTTTTTTCATTATTGATTTCCGCGATCCTTTGGAATCTAAGCACGTGGTATTTCGCTCTCCCAGCATCAAGTTCACACACACTGGTCGGCGCCATCATTGGAGTCGGACTTGCCAATTCACACTTAGAACCAAACGTCACAATCACATCGGGTGTCGACTGGGCAGAGGCAGAGAAAGTTGGATTGGGTTTGCTCATTTCTCCGCTCTTAGGATTCTTTTGCGCTGCTGCGCTTCTGCTCCTCTGCAAAGCGCTCATCAAGAACCCCGCGCTGTATGAAGCGCCTAAGA
This sequence comes from uncultured bacterium, assembly GCA_903961015.1. Taxonomy (GTDB): domain Bacteria; phylum Planctomycetota; class Phycisphaerae; order Phycisphaerales; family SM1A02; genus F1-60-MAGs104. The sequence goes on along the minus strand of CAJCCX010000164.1, from coordinate 2,047 downwards.
ACAAAGAGAAACCGCCGCTCTGGATCCGTGGAATCCTGCTGACAACTTGCACTGGGGTCAGCTTTGCTCACGGTTCTAACGATGGACAAAAAGGTATGGGCCTGATCGTGTTGATACTTGTGGGAATACTTCCTGGAACTTACGCGCTGAAAATGACAGCTGACCATACGACCATATCCCAAGTGGCGACCTCTGCGAATGAACTTGGAATGAATTTTGCAAAGTCCAGCGACGGAATTATTCTCGACGACGAAGAATCCAACACTGTGCTGACTCATTACATCAAACGCAATCAGGCCGTCACCCCTGAGGTCTATGCGGCGCTGACGCACATGTGCAACGATCTCTTTCAGCGGCTCGAAAAACTCGACACGCTTCAAGAAGTTCCTGAAGATGAACGAGGCGCTGTCCGCACTGACCTTTTCGTCATCGCAACTTCGATCAACAAATTGAACAAAGATGGAGTCTTGACTGATCCATTGACTGCCGCGTTGGCAGCGGGTTTGAAAAAGAGCAGCGAGGATTTGACCAACTACATCCCAGATTGGGTGAAGTATGCGGTGGCTCTCGCACTTGGCTTGGGGACGCTGGTGGGTTACAAGCGAATCGTTGTCACTGTTGGCGAGCGAATAGGTCGCACTCACATGACCTATGCGCAAGGTGCTTCGGCCGAATTCGTGGCAATGTCGACCATTCTGGTCGCTGATCACTTCGGGCTTCCAGTCAGCACAACTCATGTTCTTTCATCTGGCGTTGCGGGGACCATGGCTGCTAATAAATCTGGACTTCAAATGGCGACGCTGCGAAACATCCTCTTGGCATGGATTCTCACGCTGCCTGTTTGCATTTTTATGGGCGCGCTTCTCTTTGCATTCGGCTTGAATGTGGCTGCGTTCTTGTGAGAGAGGCGCCATTCGTTGGATGACTGCGCTGATTTGCATTTTGCAAATAATTTGCGAATACAAATTTATCCACTCTGGGATTGTTGAGATGCCTATTGTTGCAACTCGTTATTTTAATCATCGACTCATAACTCACCACTCAAATCAGAATCGGAGAAAACAAAATGGCAGATTCGACAACAGCAACGATGCAGGCAAGCCCAGCTTCAGGACATACACATTCTTGGCCTGATCTTGCGATTGGTCTCTTTGATCGATTGACTGGCAGCGGTGCTGAAATCATTTATGAGTTTGAAAATATGCGAATCAAAGTTCCAAGCGGCATCGGCGCAAATGCGCAACATGCTGAATGGGTTCTCAGCGGAACGATGAAAATCCGAACCAAAGATCAAACGAACCGCCCAAAGTGACATTGGTCGGTCGTCTGGCTGGAACGCTCGACGGTCGACCGTGGACATTTCAATCGGATGACAATTTGTTGTTTATTCAATTGGCTGATTTCGCAAGCCTGTTGAAAATGCGACGGATTGCCAGCATGTATCACCGATCACTCAAACCGGTTGTCTCGACAGTTGACACGCGGGTTCGTTTGAAGTGCGGGAGTTTTCCTGCGCTCACACTTCAAACGCAATCGCGCATCTTCAAACTGATTCTTGCGTTGGTGTGAGTGCTACAAACTTTTTTGTGGTTGTCGCCAGGGTGTGGGGGGGTCCCCGCACAATTTCCCCACGTCAAACCGCAAGCGCTTTTCTTTTGCCTTCTATAAAAACCATGTGGTGTTCAAGGTGGTGCGTGTAGATCGCAAGGATTTCTCCAAGCGTCACCTTGCCCCGCTGAGTATGAATCCCACTGCGTGCAAACACTGAAGATTCCAGCGTTCGAAGCCAGCGCGCGGTGAATGTGCGATTCGCATCAAAGAGATCGAGCGCCTCTGCGATGTCTGTTTTTTCAGCCGCTAATCGAGCGATAAACGCATCCTCGTCATACGAAACAAGCAGCGGCATTTCTTCCGCAGCAATTCGTCGCATGCGGTGAGTTGCTGCAAGGTCGCTGTCAATCATGTGAACAACGATTTCCTGAATACTCCATGTTCCAGGTGCAATTCGGATGTTCAATTTTTGCTGCGCAACTCCTTCGACGGCCTT
>CAJCCX010000163.1 GCA_903961015.1 uncultured bacterium | reverse complement strand
GGTTGATGATTTATATATTTTTGTGGCTCAAGTTCGCCGCACAACACCGTTGGCAAATGTTCGTTACTATGGCGATGCCTAGTGATTTGTTTCCACTGGGGCGTTAGCTCAATTGGCAGAGCGCCGCCTTTGCAAGGCGGAGGTTATCGGTTCAACTCCGATACGCTCCATTTCGATTTGCTCTGAGGCATTTGGTTCGCCAAATGAACTCTCTACGCAGGTTCTCCAAATTGGCGGACTCGCGCAGGAAAAATTCTTGCGAGAATTCATTCCAGTATTCATGCGAGGCGAGCATTCGCGAGCACGCACGAAACCGCTAATTCAATTCGAAGAATTGCACTACCCAGCGAAACTCTGCGCGCGCCGAGTGATTCGACTGCTTGCAGTTCTGCTTCGGTGAATCCGCCTTCGGGACCTATGAGAAATGATGCCGGAGATGAAATGCGACCTACGGCAGAAATCAATTCGCCTCCAGGTTGCGCGATGAACACTTGCAATCCTCGAGAGATCGCATCGCGCGCGGCAACTTCAGGCGCACACGAGGCCGCGATCTGCGGCAACCAAGATTGATGAGATTGCTTGCAGGCAGAAATCAACACACGACGAGTGCGCGGTTCGTGCGAAATCGACCATTTCACCACGGAATGAGTGCAATTCAGAGGGGTCCATCGCGCTGCGCCCAGTGGCCCGAGTGATTCAAGCAAGGTTCCAAGTCGATCCCCCTTTGGAACAGCGCTGGCGATTTCGAGCATCGGCGCAAGCAACGGTTGTGCGCGCAGCGCGTCGATCTCTGCATCGATTGAACCATCACGATTCAATACTCCCATCGATGCGTCTGCGATCACTCCACGTCCATCAAAGAGATGCATGCGGTCTCCAGTTCGTAATCGACGACTTCCAGCTGCGTGCTTTGCTTCGTCTGCATCAACTCGACAAGTCGATGGCGCGCTGGGCGGCAATTGTGGCACAAAAATCCATGGGGCACTCATGACTTCGCCTTTGCGCGAATGGACCGAAGGCTTGATCCCTCTCGAACATAGACGTCGTATCGCACAAGTTTGCTGTTGAAAATAATGTCGGGCTCTGCACACAGTGGCTCCGCGTGATGCGGTCGCTTCACAACGATTCGATTCCACTGCGCAGCGACTGCAGCGAGAAAAAGGTTCGACGAATCAAGGTCATCGCCGACCGCATCCCGCACAATACGAATCGGCTTTGGTGCAAGAGCGCTTCCAAGTTTGGGCGGATACATGGGATCAAGATAGATGGTCGCCCACGAATCGGAATTGGCTTGCAAAACATCCACTGCATTTTCCTGGCGCACTTCGATGCGACTTGCAATTGCATTCAATCGTGAATCACTCTTGGCTCGATCAACTCCATCGCGCAGAACTTGACAGACCAAAGAAGATCGCTCGATCGCAGTGATGGAAAAACCTGCTGCTGCAAGAATCCAAGAATCTCCACCAAGTCCTGCCGTCGTATCAAGCAGGCGACCGCGCTCGCCACATGCACGAACCAGCGGCTGCGAAGAAATACCACGCAATGTGACGCGGCGAAAGTCGACCGCGGCCCCATGGCCGGGCTGTTCGCCGACATGGATCAATTCCATCCGTCCATCCGGATCGAATCCAACCACGACATTTTCTTTGGAACCGCTCATTGCAGGAGTATTACACTCGACAGATGACCACCGCCACGACCGCCCCAATTTATTCCAGCCTTCTAGACATGATCGGCAATACGCCGATGCTCCAAATCAGCAAGATTGATACTGGAGTGTGCAAACTATTTGTGAAGCTGGAGAATCTCAATCCAGGGCAATCGGTCAAAGATCGCATCGCAGTTGCGATGATCGCTTCTGCAGAGCAATCTGGAAAGTTGAAACCAGGTGGCCGAATCATCGAAGCAACTGCAGGCAATACTGGTATCGCACTCGCGCTGATCGGTGCACTCAAGGGATACAAGTTGACCGTCGTCATGCCCGACAAGATGAGCGATGAAAAGATGGCACATCTTCGCGCGATGGGTGCGGAAGTTGTGTTGACTCGATCCGATGTCGCCAAAGGTCATCCTGAGTATTACCAAGACATGGCGCAACGAATGGCGGACGAAGATCCGAATTCGTTCTATGTCAATCAATTTGCAAACGATAACAACACGCGTGCTCACTTCGAAACAACTGGTCCAGAAATCTGGAAGCAAATGGGCGGAGATATTGATGCGTTTGTTGCTGGCGTTGGATCGGGTGGAACGATCGCAGGTGTTGGCGCTTATCTGAAATCGCATAATCCCAAGTGCCAAATTATTCTTGCAGATCCGCGTGGATCGATCCTCGCACCGCTTGTAAATGAGGGAAAAACCGTCGAAGCCGGATCGTGGCTTGTGGAAGGAATCGGCGAGGATTTCGTCCCTTCAATTCTCGACATGAAAGTCATTGATCATGCCTACACCGTGACCGACGCTGAAGCATTCGCCGCCGTGCGCGAACTGCTGCGCAAAGAGGGCATCTTGGCAGGATCAAGTGTTGGCGTTCTCATGCATGCCGCTCTTCAATATTGCCGCGAGCAAACAACTCCCAAGCGTGTCGTGACACTCATCTGCGACAGTGGTGCGAAATATCTTTCCAAGATGTACAACGACTTCTGGATGCGCGACCAAGGTTTTCTTGCGCGCGAGAAAAATGGTGATCTGCGTGACTTGATCACACGTCGTCATGATCGTGGCGAAGATTTCGTCTTGCAGCCAAAGTTGCCGCTCAGTTTGGCGATTCGCAAGATGCGAATGTTCGGAGTCAGCCAGATGGCAGTGCTTGATTCGAACGAAGCGCTTGTTGGAATCCTGGACGAAAGCGATGTTCTGTTGGCGCTTGGTCGCGATCCGCATGCGAGCAACGATTTAGTCGGCGCGCATATGACCAGCAGGGTCGAGACGATCCATCCATCGAAATCCTCAGATGATTTGATGCCGATTTTTCGAGCCGATCGAGTCGCGGTGATCCACGACGGCAAAGTTTTTTACGGGCTCATCACCAAGATCGACATGATCCATCACTTGAGGGTTCAAGTCGCGACATAAATTGGATTCGATCAGCCACTTGCAAGTCGGGGGCGATTCTGCGATACTTTGACCCCCGCTCGCCAAGAGCGGTCACATCTCAAGCCACCTTCTCCCGCATGTGCGAAGAGAAAATCGCTGAGGCCTGGCGGCACCTCTAACTCTCCCCACGAAAGGACAGCGACTCATGGCACGCAATTACGAACTTCTGCTTCTCGAAACGATCGAAAACCTCGGATTGGTCGGCGATGTCGTCAAGGTACGACCTGGCTTCGCCCGAAACTTTCTCCTTCCAAATGCAATGGCGGAAGCGCCAACTCCCGAGAAGATCGAATCTCTAAAGGCCGCCCGCGCGATCGCAGAGGCTCATCTGTCCAAGCAACGCGCCGAGCGCGAAGCCGTGATCGCCCGCCTCGCTGGCATTACGCTGACACTTGTTCGCGCTTGCAACGATCAAGGCGTGCTCTATGGTGCGGTCACACAACGAGATATCAGCGATCAGTTGATCATCGAAGGCTATGGAATCGACATGCGTGCTGTTCGCTTGAACAATCCAATCCGCCGCGTCGTCACTGAGCAAGTCACGATCCAATTCGGTCGTGACCTCGTCGCGGAAATCACCGTCGTAGTCAAGCCAGATCGAATCATCGAAATGGAAACCTCTTCCTCCTCGCAGCGAACTGCCGAACCATCGGCCGATGATGCTCAATTCGACGAACCTTCTGACGACGCGCCAAAGGGTAAGTCAGGCAAAGGCAAGTCGGATGACGGCAAGTCAGATGACGGCAAGTCGGACCGTGGGACTAAGAGTCCCCGCAAATCTCGCGAAAAGTCTTCGAAAGAATAACTGCTTCGGCAGTTTTATTTTGATTGAACAAAATCCACAGGATTTGTACGTACTTTGACGATTGACTATCTCGGCGGCGTGATCTAATTTCGACGGATGATCCGCGCTTCCCCGATTTCATCGGCACGGATTCGCTGATGGTCACCTGCTTCGATGGAGGTTTGTTCCGCATGAGTACAATGATGCCTGATGTACGCCGTGAAGTCCTGCCAGAGACGCGCCGTTCCCTCACTCACAAATTTTCGATCATGGCGTACGAGGGATACCTGACCGTTGGACTTTTTCCAGATGGACGTCCTGGAGAAATTTTTATCAAGATGAGCAAAGAAGGATCAACCCTTTCAGGTCTCATCCAAGGTTTCTGCAGAGCATTCAGTCTTTCGTTGCAACACGGACTCTCGCTTCGTGACGCAGCGGAGCGTTTCCGCGGAATGAGATTCGAACCACTTGGCTCGACCAGCAATCCGGAAATCCCTGAATGCTCGAGCATCTTGGATTATGTTGCGCGCTATCTCGATTTGCACTTTGGTGATGGCGTGAATGCTGCCAAGCCTGGCTCAAAATGATTTGACCATTCGGTGATGGCGTAATCTCAGTTTAGATCGCTCATGTTTTTGCTGAAGTAAAAACCTGATGCATGAGTCCTTGCGTAGAAGAAATCTCCTCATAAACTATTTATTCAGGAGGATTTTTCGTGCGTTTCTCAAAGTATTTGCTCTTCGCAATGATCGGCCTCAGCATTTTGTTTGTGTATTTGCTGTTGCAAGACCCGACAGAGAATCAACCGATCGAACAATCGACGATCTATAGGTTGATGATGTTGTTGACGGGTGGCGCAGGACTCTTTGTGGCATTGACGCTGTATCACCAAGCACGAAGCCAAGAGACTGCGACTGAGAAAGCGTTGGAATTGTCCACAATCAAGATCATCAAGGATCTCTGGATCACGCCGAATCTGCGACTTGCCCATGATTATGAAAAACTTGGTTCGATGCCAGCAGAGATGTATCCGGATCTTTCGATTCAGTCCTCGCAAGATATGCACCAGGTCGCATTCGCAATTTCTGTCTTCCAGATCTTTGAGGACTACAAAACGATCTGCACACACGATAAGACCGGCATGAATGTCTGGCTTGGGAATTTCTTGAACTGGTCGCAGAGCGACACGTTGCAGCGATTATGGCCACGCCTTCGAATCAACTTTCAGCCAAGCACAATTCGAATGACCGAGAGTCTCTTTGCCGCGGCGAACGAGATCAAGGCCTTGCGGGTCAAGCAAGGCCACGTCAGCTATGAAGACTATCAAGCTGCGATTCAAAAACTTGTTGTAATTTTGAAATGATGGCTCGAACAGCCGGCGAATTATTCAGCTGGACTTGGTCGAAGTACTTTGCTGTATTCGCCTCAAACGTCTGAGAAGTTCTTTGCTCAATGCAGCTGTCGACTGCAACTCTGCGGGCAATCGCCAGAAGACTTCGCTCAAATCTTCGCGGCGAGTTCCCAGCGCATCACGCTCGCCCACAGTGCGAACAGAACCTGCAGCTCCCCGCAACAATTTATATATGACATTGGGACCATCAGATCGAAAAATAATGTCCGAATCTTTGCGCTGAACGGACTGAATTCCAAGCAATGTGAATCGAAGTCTGATTTCCACCAGAAGAAAGAGATCCGCCGTCGTCGTCGGTGCATCGCCATATGCGTTCACGATGTCGGCGATCGTCTTGGCGAGATCATCGGGGGTCAGCGAATCACTCAATCTGCGATACGTCTCCAATCGACGCCGATCGCTGGGGATGTAACTCTTGGGAACAGAACCCACCAAACTGATATCGATGAGTGTGTCGATGGGAATAATTTGCGGTTCTGCGCGCAGTTCGTGCACCGTTTGGTCGAGCAGTTTGCAATACAACTCATATCCCACCGCTGCAATATGTCCAGATTGCTCACTGCCAAGCAAATTGCCTGCGCCGCGAAGTTCCAGATCTCGAACAGCGATACGAAATCCTGCACCGAGCATCGAATAGTCCTCGAGCGCTCGAAGTCGTTTCATTGCATCAGGAGCGATCGGACGATCCTGCGGGAGTAGTAAATAGCAATAAGCTCGGTGATTCGATCGACCCACGCGTCCACGCAACTGATGCAATTCGCTCAAGCCAAAGCGATGTGCGTCGTCGATGATCATTGTGTTGGCAGTCGAGATGTCGATGCCACTTTCGATGATGGTGGTCGAAACCAGAATGTCAGCTTCGCGGCGCATGAAAGTTCGCATGACTTGCTCGAGTTCGCCATCGCCCATCTGTCCGTGACCAACCACAATTCGCGCAGTCGGCGCAAGTCTTCGCACATCATCGGCTGCAGATTGAATGTCGTGCACACGATTATGCACCCAGAAAATCTGTCCTTCTCGAGCCAATTCGCGGGCAATTGCACCTGCGAGTCTTTCCTGATTCCACGGAATCACTTCGGTCACAATCGCACGCCGATCAGGGGGAGGCGTTGTCAAACTGGAAATATCGCGCAGTCCCAGCATTGCCATGTGAAGCGTGCGAGGAATGGGCGTCGCGCTGAGTGTCAACACATCTGCAGTCAAACGGAATTCAAAGAATCGTTGCTTGTGCTCGACACCGAAGCGTTGTTCTTCATCAATGATGACAAGTCCAAGATCGTGAAATCGAACATCGGCCGAAAGCAATCGGTGCGTTCCGATCACAATATCAACAGTGCCAGCTGCGACACGGTCGAGAATGTCACGAACTTCACGATCGGTCTTGAATCGACTGACTCCTTCGACCACGAAGGGATACGCACGCAGACGTTCGCGAAAAGTTCTCTCGTGCTGTTCGGCGAGAACTGTCGTAGGAACTAAGAGTGCAACTTGTTTTCCAGAGTCGACAGATTTGAACGCAGCACGCAGCGCGACCTCCGTTTTTCCAAAGCCAACATCTCCGCAGATCAACCGATCCATCGGCCGCGTTTTTTCCATATCGCGCTTCGTCGCAGCAATCGAAGTCACTTGATCCGCGGTCTCGACGAATGGGAATTCTGCCTCGAATTCATTCTGCCATGCCGAGTCGACTGGATGAGCAATTCCTGCGGTGGATTCTCGCACAGCTTGGACACGGATCAGTTCTCCTGCCAAGTCGCGAACAGCTTCGGCAACATCGTCTTTCTGTTTTTTCCATCGTCGTCCGCCCAGAACAGAGAGTTGCGGGCGGATCGACCCTGCACCAATGTAACGCTGCACGAGCGAAACTTTGCTTGCAGGCACATGCAGCAGCGAGCCGTTGTGATATTCGAGCGTGAGATATTCCTCGTCACTGGGCGACGGACGATCTCGCTCTGCGAGTTGCTTCAGCCCGTGATACTTCGCAATGCCGTGATCGCGGTGGACGACAAAATCCCCAGGTTCGAAAAACAGAAACGCATCACGCGATCGCGCGCTGCCCGAAGAAGATGTCGTCGCAGATGTTCTTCGTCGAACACCGAAGCGGTTGAGAACTTCGTGCCACGGAATCATGGCGAGCGAACGATTCGGTTCATCGGACCAGATGAACCCGCGATGCATATGCCTCTCCTCGACGCACAATGTCGATGACTGCATGTGTGCAGCGAGTACTTCGCCTGCGCGTGAAAGATCGCCAGAAGTTTCACAGAGAACAACTGCGTCGCTTCCCTTGGACATCTCAGCAAGAACTTCGATCGCTGCGGGCATGACTTCGGGAAATGGATTGAGAGCAGCGACTGGAACATCAACTTGGCGCTGGGCGTCCGCCGACCGAACCAAACTTCCAGTTTCAATGGTTTTCGAACATTTTTTATGCAATTCTCGCAGCGTGTCTGGCCAAGGAACAACACCACGACCATCACTAAGTCGATCTTGATATCCACGCGATTGCTCTGCGATTTCAGACGTTTCGCTGAGAATCAGCAGTGTCCTTGGATCCAAACGCGACGCGATCGGTTCGACACGATCCGCATCGAAGAGTCCCCCTGCTCTTACCAAATCGATCGACTCAATCTGGCGATCTGCGGCTTGAGTTGCAAGATCGATTTCAAAAATTCGCTCAACATCATCCCCGAAGAAATCAATTCGTACAGATGTGATTGCTCCGACTGGAAAGATGTCCACGATTCCTCCGCGAACCGCAAAACTTCCTGGAATTTCTGCTGTCGCCATTCGCTCGTATCCACCTTGCCCTAACCAAGTAAGAATCGAATCGCGAGGAAGTTGCTCTCCTTTGCGAATGGTCGTGATTACTCCGTGCATATCTGCAACTGCAGGAACTCCTTGCATCAGCGCAGTCGCAGGAGCAACGATCACTGACGGAGAATCCTTGGCATCAAGGCGACGGAGAACACGAATGCGCTCTCCAAATTGTTCGGCAACTTCTTGACCAACAAACGAAGATTCAAGCGCCGGGAAAAGTTCGCATGAAATGCCAAGCCCCCTGATTTCAGCAACCGCTTCATCGGCTTCGTCGCGGTGCGCTGTCACGAATAAAATCGGAACTCCCATTCGACTTGCGATTGCTGCAACGATGACGGAGGTACTCGAACCCGCACTGCCGACCATCGCAATGGGCAACTTTACGGATATCGACGAATCGCTCAAGAGCGCCGTTACTCGGTCAAGGCACTTCGATGTGCGAATGCGATCAAACCATTGCATACTTTGAACTTTACGGCAGAGGGCGACTCGGCGAGGAACAATCGAGGAACAACCGAAGAACGAGTGATTGCCAGCCAAAATCGAATCAGTCTTTACGGGCTTGCGCAATAACAAATGGTTCGATTCCCGCGCTGATTGCTGGCCCAATACCTCGAACACGTTGAAGTCCTGCAATACCCCCGAACGCACCGAGTCGATTGCGATCCTCGACGATTCTCCCTGCGAGCGCTGGGCCAATTCCTGGCAATAATGCAAGCGTGTCTTCATCTGCGGAATCAAGATCGATCTGAAATGAAGGAACTCCGACTCGAGTTGTCGGAGAGATTCGATCTACAGCCAGTGGAATGATCGCACTGAGAGAGAATGCAATCCCAGCAATTGACAAAATTGTGATAGACGATTTGGAAAGTCTCCACCATCGTCGCGAACAACCCCAATGAATTCCAGTTCGAAGTATGGATTTGCGATTTTCACTCATGAGAAAGTGCGCTCTTTCCATCGGCTGACTTCCATTCGCCAAGCGGAACGCTGAGAGCCCTCCGTAGTGATAACAAGCTTTCCAAAATTGGCTTTGGCTTTCTATCGCTACCAACTATGCCAAGGGTGGGTTCTTTGGGATCAAAATCCATAAGCGATTCCCACATCACCATCCCGACATGCGGCTTGGACATTGCAATCGAAAACATACGACTCGCCCACGCGGCTTGCGACTTTGCAGACCACGGGGTTCGCCAATAGCCCGCAGCAGGATCGCCCACGCTGCTCGGCGCACCCAAAGCAACGAAAACCGATTTGCGAAGTGGCCGATAGGAATCAAGAAGCGCTGACAACTCTAAAAGATCTCGAGTCAATCTCCCAGAACTCTGTTCGCCCATTACAAAGTGCAGCATCAAGCAATCAAGATGAATCCCGTCGTTTACAAGTGCTTCAACAAGAGCGCGAGGCGTGATCGCTCCTTTGCGAGCAGCCACATCATGACCAAATGGACGAGGGATTTCCAAAAGTGTCGGGACAGTCTTGCGGGCCTGACGCAATCCAACTACTGCGCGACGCGAAAGTTCGACCATCTGTTCAAGATCGAGCGGCCACCAATTATTGTCATTCATTCCAGAAGAAACATTCCACATGCCCGTTCGCCCAGCGAGTTCTTTTCCAACCGCATCCGCGAATTTCCAAATGCCATCGCGCAGCACTGGAAAATCACCGCGTTTCGCTGCAATCCAATTTGGAACATTTGCGGCCTGAAGGTCGACAACAGGTCCAGCAAGAATTGTTCGTCCAGCTTTTGCGGCCCAATCAAACCATGGCGCGACGGAACTGAAATCGAATTGACCAGGTGATCGCTCGATCTTCGCCCACGACAGTGGCACTGCAACCATATCGAAAGACTTTGCAGCGTCTGCTGCGATCGCAGGTTGAATGCGAGGATCGACACGAACTCCCAAGACCATCTTTGATGCGGGCTTGAGTGCGTAACGCCGATGCAACCAAATTCTTGAATGTGCCACCGCAAGTTTTTCACTGGCTTGCAGACCTTTAATGAGCGCACGACTGCTGAGTTCATCCGCTCGTGCGGAGTCTTGAGTTGTCAAAGCTCCTGTAAACAAGAGTCGCGCTTCATTCCATTCAGCAAGTGCGTCAGCGGCGCCAGGATGATCCCAAATTTGCCAGTCTTCACACTTAGCGATGAAGTGCTTGATGCGATGTCGGGCCAATTCGAGCAGCAGTGAATAGGGCTCGCTTCGCTGCTCAAGCAAGCATGTCGAGACTGAAAGTCGTCCCATCTCCTTCATTTCACATTCGAGATTCAGCGCGGCCGCTCTTTTGATAGATGGCATGCATACCACTCGCCCCTTGCCGATCCGAATTTCACCTGAAATCGATTCGTCGTTTGTTCCAACAAGATATCCGCGTGCGATATTGATCGACACGGGAGTTCCTTCAACTTGCTGAAATGCGAATCGCAACATTGGATTTATCCGAGTGTAGCCGTCGATTTGTTGCCAACCGATTCAATGCCGGAATTGCATTTTTCCACGGCTACTACTGCCCTTGGCTATTCCTTACACTTTGCCCGATGCGAACAACAACCGACGATTCTGTATTTGAAACGCATTTGCCTCTCGATGGGCGAAGACAGGGCAAAGTTCGAGATGTGTATGACCTGCCACCTGACTCGAATGGTCCGCGGTTGCTGCTCGTGGCATCAGATCGAATCTCTGCATTTGATGTGGTTATGCCCACGCCGATCCCTGGAAAAGGCCGACTATTGACATCGATTGCATCAGGATGGTTTGATTTGCTGCGAAAACAAAATCTCGTGAAGGATCATGTGCTGTCCACTGAACTTCCTGCGATTTCTGGGATCGAAGAATCTCTGCGCCATTCTCTGCAAGGTCGAACGATGACTTGTCGCGCTGCCCACGTTGTGCCGATCGAATGCGTCGCGCGCGGATATCTCGCTGGCAGTGGATGGGCGGAGTATCAATCTAGCGGGACAGTCTGCGGTGTGAAATTGCCACCAGGACTGCAGCAGTGCGATCGATTGCCCACGCCAATTTTCTCGCCAGCAACCAAGGCAGTTGAAGGCCACGATGAAAATATCTCATTCGAGCGAGCAGGCGAAATCGTTGGCGCAGATCTCATGAGGCGACTTCGAGAATTGACTTTGAATATCTATTCGATTGCCGCGCAATATGCTCTTGAACGAGGCGTCATTCTTGCGGATACGAAATTCGAATTTGGATTTGCGCTCGACAGAAATGGCTCTGCCACCAACGAACTGATGCTTGTGGACGAAGTGCTGACACCAGATTCAAGTCGCTATTGGCCGCTTGCGAACTTCGAGCCAGGCCGCGACCAACCGAGTTTCGACAAACAGTTTCTTCGAAATTGGCTTTTACAATTAGTGCAGTCTGGATCGTGGGACAAGACTCCACCAGGACCAAAAGTCCCAAGCGAAATCGTTGCCGGAACGCTTGCACGATACGAAGAAGCGCTGCAAAAACTTTTTGGAAAATAAAAACCGTTTGGATTTCGCAACTGCTTCAGCGCAGTGCGGCTTCAGCAACATTTCGCAAAAGCATTGCCACTGTCATTGGCCCAACACCGCCGGGAACTGGGCTCATCCATCCAGCAATTTCCGCGACCTGCGGATCGACATCTCCCACTGTCACAGATTTTCCGTCTGCACCAGGGATTCGATTGATTCCAACATCGACAACAACCGCACCAGATTTGATCCAATCAGGTTTCACAAGTGATGCCACACCAGCAGCAGCAACCACGACATCTGCTTCACGCGTGAGCATCGAGAGGCTCTTGGTGAACTTATTTGCGCTGACCACGGTCGCTTCCGCGCGCATCAATAAAACTGCGATCGGCTTGCCAACAATATTGCTTGCGCCAACAACAACGCACTTTGCTCCTCGCAGAGTAATTCCAGTCGACTCGATCATCTCAAGCACTGCGAGCGCCGTGCATGGAACCAAACTGCGGCGGCCATAAACAACATTACCGATATTGGCAGGATTGACTCCTTCGACATCTTTTTCGGGAGCGATCAGCGATTGAATACGCTCCGTATCTACTCCGCTAGGCAGCGGAAGGTGCAGCATGATGGCTTTGATCGACTCTTCGGTGTTCATCAGCAGAATGCGACCTGCGATTTCGTCGTATCCGCAACTTGCTGGCAATGTGTGCAAGTGATATTCGATCCCAGCTTCGGCGCAGGTTTTGGCTTGATTCTGCGCATAAATCGCAGCTGCGCGATCATTACCAACCAAGACTGCATCCAATCGAACACTGCGCTTCGCAACTTCGATTCGCTTGCGAATCTCCATTCGAACCTGAGCCCCGATTGCTTTACCGTCGATGATTTTGGCTGGCATCGGGTGAAATGTATCTCATGCGCTATTCTCTGGTGAGTCGTGGTTCCAAATTCTTCAGGAGAAAAATAATGCTCTCATTCATCCTTGCATCGTCTTTCGCTTTTCCGCAATCCGCTCCACCCTCTGCACCTGCTGCAAAGCCCGCACCTGCGGTCAAGACAGTCGCGCCAGAAGTACAAGAGCCAACGATGTTTCCTGGATCACCAGCACCATTTCCTGAAATTGAAAATTTCGTAAAGGGAGATTCAATTTCCAGTTTCAAAGAAGGCAAGGTCTATGTTGTCGAATTCTGGGCAACGTGGTGCGGACCATGCAAAGCTGGAATGCCGCATCTTTCAGAAGTGCAGCACACCTATGCAGACAAAGGCGTTGTTGTCATGGGTATCAGCGACGAAAAACTCGAAACGGTCAAGACATTTCTTGAGAAACCAGAGTGGGCTGAGAAGACCAAGTACACGCTCTGCGCAGATGCGGATCGTTCGTCATACAACCAGTACATGAAGCCAGCGATGCAAAATGGAATTCCATGCGCGTTTATTGTGAAGGACTCAGTCGTGCAGTGGATCGGACATCCGATGTCAATGGACGAACCGATCGCAGCCATCGTCGCGGGAACATGGGACATCGCCAAGGCGAAAGATTCATTTATGAGTTCTGCACAGGCGAGCAAAATGCAGCGACGAATGTCTGGGCTTCTTCGTGAAGCTCAAAAAACAAATGATTACGCTCCATTCCTAGGCATGCTCGATGAGGCGATTGCCAAAGCGAGTCCACAGGAAGCCCTTGGAATGGAACTACAAAAGTTTCAGATCTTGCTTGGCGGAGCAAATCAACCAGAAGCGGCTTATGTGCTTGGGAAGAAAGTTGTTGCTGCACTTATCGCAGAAAAAAGCGCAATGGGCCTGAATCAAGTTGCTTGGTTCGTACTTGATTCCAAGACAGTGAAGACACGCGACATCGCATTCGCTCTCAATACAGCACAAGCGGCTGCAACGGTAAGCGACAACAAAGACGGCGCGATTCTCGACACCCTTGCTCGTGCATATTGGGATTCCGCAGATCAGAAATTGGCGATCGCAACTCAGAAATCTGCGATCGAAAAAACAGAAGCGGGCCCGATGCTTGATGGAATGAAAGAAACGCTCAAGAAGTATGAGACAAGTTCTCCAGGAAACGGAAAAGCGATCTGATAAATGATCAGCCGATTTCGACTTCGCGGTTGAGATTGGAACTTTCGTAAACCGCGTCGATCACAGCTTGCAATGAACGTCCCTGCGCCCCAGTGGCGAAGGGCGTTTTTCTTTGGACGACCATCTCTTGAAAATGTCGATACTGTTGATCCCACGCTTGTTCCATCGGATTTGTTGCTTCGAACTGCGGCTTGATATCAACCAACATCCCATGCTCTTCGGTGGCGATCGAAAGTTCCTTGCCGAAAATATCAAAGTTTGTTCCTGCACGCGAACCCCAGATTGAAATTCCGTCCTTCGTCGATCCTTCTGGAATGTTGGCAGCCCACGTGACATTCACCTCGATCGTCAAACCTCCCGCGCATCGAATGAGCGCCATCGCGCCATCTTCGACATCAAAAATCCCATCGACCTTCGGCGGTCCAGCCCACATCGATGTGTATCGATATTCGCTGATGGGATGACCGAACTTCGACCACGTTGCACCACTCACTCGTTGCGCTTTTGGATGACCCGCGAGATGAAGTGCGAGGTCAATCACATGCACTCCAAGATCGATGAGAGGGCCACCGCCAGAATGCTTTTTCGTCGTAAACCAGCCGCCTAATCCAGGAATTCCGCGCCTGCGATAGAGACTTGCCTTGATGTGATAAATCTCGCCAAATCTCCCCGCTTCGATCCACTGCTTCACAGTCAAAGCTGCCGGAGTTCCGCGACAGACAAATCCTATTTGCAGTTGTCCCGCGCTTGCTGATGCTGCGCTCAGAATTTGATCGCACTGTTCTGTGCTGAGTGCCATCGGCTTTTCCAAGAGCACGTGTTTTCCAGCCTTCAGTGCTGCGCACGCACATTCGCAGTGACGATCATTTGGAACTGCAACGACAACAGCATCGATACCTTTCATCGCCAAGAGCGCGTCGATGCTTGGTACTGCTTGGCTGCCCTTTGCGCCATGTTGTTCAATGAGAAGCGCAGCACGATCTGAGAGAATGTCCCACGCTCCCATAATTTTGATGCCCGCACGACGTGCAGTTTGTGCGTGCACATTCCCGATACCTCCGCAGCCAATCATTCCTAGTCCAAAGGTCATAAGTCTCATAGCATAGGGAACTATGGGATCACCACGGACGGTCATCATTGGCGCAGGCATTGTTGGATTATGCGGAGCGTATGAACTTGCGAAGTGCGGAGTTGATGTTGTTGTGCTCGACCAAAGCACTACATTTGATGGCGCTTCTTGCGGAAATGCCGGTCTTTTTTCAATTGGTCATTATCCGCTCACAAGACCTGGTGCATCATGGAGAGGACTTCGCTGGATGTTCAATTCATCCAGTCCACTGTGGATTCGCCCGAGTCTTTCGCCAGATCTTCTGCGCTGGCTTTGGACATTTCATCGACATTGCAACCAAGCACACACAGAGCGATGCTTGCAAACGCTTTGTGCAATGGGTTGGAGAACCGTTCAAGCGCTTGAAGAGATTCTCGATGCGGAATCGATCGACTGTCTCTACCGCCGATCAGGTTGGATGGATCTGATTCTTGACGAGAACAATCTTGCTGCTGCCGCGCACGAAGGACGAACACTTTCACCGATGGGTTATCGCACCGACCGAATTTCTGGAGCTGAACTTCGTCGACGTGATGGGGCATATAAAGATGAAGTTGCCGGCGCAATTCATTATGTCGACAGCGCGATCATTCATCCGGGTCGTCTTGTGCGCGGACTTGCTGATGCACTGCCGCGACACAACGTGAATATTCGTACTGGTGTGACTGTTGCAGGAATCGAGCGAGATGCGAAAGGAAAATGCATCGGAGCACGACTTTCCACAGGTGAAATTGTGCATGGAGAAAATGTCGTGCTTGCTGCAGGAATATGGTCAAGCGAACTTGCGAAATCTGCTGGAATTTCTGTGCCGATGCAACCTGCTCGCGGATATCACGTGCAGCTGGATGGAGTGCCGCAATTACCTGTCACTGGTGGAGTGATGCACGAAACATTTGTTGCGTATAACCCGATGGGAAATCAATTGCGTTTAGCGGGAACGCTTGAGATTGCACCTGTTGGACGACCTTGGATGCGACGACGACTCAATGCACTCATTGCAGGCGCGCGGAAATATTTGCACGGTATCGACTCAGGTCGCGTGACGGCAGAATGGGCGGGCTATCGACCATGCACTGCAGATGGAATGCCTGTGATCGGCTTTGCCAAATCGACTCCGGGGTTGTACATCGCAACGGGTCATGCAATGATGGGGTTGATGCTCGGACCGGTCACTGGTCGAATCATCGCCGCAGATATTTGTGGGCAAACACAATCGATTGATCCCGAAATTCTTGCCGCCGTGCGACCTGATCGACGCTAGGAGCGAGCATCCCACAAACGCGCGGCGCCTCGGACTCCGCTCGCATCGCCGAATTGCGCCTGAACAATGGGCGTATCGAATTGGTCGGAAAAAATCCGCGCTGCGACCAACGCCGGCGTTCGCTCGAAGATCGTCTTGACATTGCTCACACCTCCACCAACGACAATCACATCAGGATCGATGGTGTTGACCACGACGGCAAGAGCATCTGCGAAACGTTGGCAAAGCAAGTCAATCACCGCCGTTGCACTCGAATCGATTTGACCGACACTGCGCGCGACGATCTCATCAAGTGAACGAAGCTCGTTTGTATTTCGAAAATACTCTGCTTCCAAAGATGGACCCGCAAGAAACTGTTCAATACAACCTTCTTTACCGCAATAACAATGCCTCGCACGACGTTCCGCGCCATCAGTTCCAGGCATCGGGCAATGCCCCCATTCACCTGCAATTGCGTTGCGACCAACCAAGATGCGTTTATCAACGACAACTCCCCCGCCGACACCAGTTCCGATGATCACAGCGAAGACAACGCGCGCATCCCGTCCCGCTCCATCGAAAGCTTCGCTCAGCGCAAGACAATTTCCGTCGTTTGCTCCGCGAATGTCTCGCCCCAGTTGCAATGAAAGATCACCGATGAGATCTTGTCCATTCAAACACGTCGAATTTGCGTTTCGGTGCGTGCCGTTTTTCGGTGAGACACTTCCGGGATAACCAATTCCAACAGTGCAAGATGCGGCGACATCTTTTTCAATTGAAAGCACCAGCGACGAGATTGCAGCGACTGTTGCGGCATAATCACCTTTGGGAGTTGCGACCCGTCGTCGCAGAATTTCTTTTCCATCTTCGCTCAACGCACAGCCTGCGATTTTTGTTCCGCCAAGATCAATTCCAATTCGCATCACGCTTGCATCCTCATGACTGATTCCTCATGAAGGATTCCTCATGACTGAGTCCAAAGCGAGCGCACAATTGTGTCGATGACTGCAGCGCCCAAGCGCGCTGTGCGTCCTCCGATATCCAACGACGGAGCGCACTCCGCGACTTCAATGCCCGCAACTTTTCCACTTGCCGCGATTCGCCGAAGAATCGTGCGAAAAGTTGCATCGGGAGCGATTCCCATTGGTGATGGAGCGCTCACGCCAGGTGCGGCGGCTGCGCTGAAGACATCCAAGTCGATACTCAAACAGACAAGATCGACTGTCGACAGGAAACGATCGATCAATTGCAACAGCGATGCTTCTTGCCCAGGATGAAAGGCATCAGCATCAACAAGTTGCGCTCCTGCGGCGGATGCGGCATGAATCAAAGCGGGCGTGTTGTGCGGAGGTTGCATACCAAGCAGCATGTATTTGAATGGTCGGCTATGCGCCGCGCTCCATGCATGCACTTGAAAAAATGGAGTACCAGAATGCGCGCGACCAGATTGCAACATACGCATATCGATATGCGCATCGAAGTTGATGCATCCAACAACTGCGCCATCTGCAGCGGCGCGGACAGTGCCAATCCAGTGACCGAAAGCGTGATCGTGACCTCCACCAAGAATGAGTGGGATTCCATCGCTAGCGCGTACTGCCGAAACTGCCGCGGCGAGTGATTGCTGCCAACTTTCAACATCTTCTCCAGCACCACTCACATCGCCTGCATCAAAGAGAGCGTGCGTTGTTGGCGCGGGCAAATTTGCGCATGCCGTTCGCAATGCTGC
>CAJCCX010000162.1 GCA_903961015.1 uncultured bacterium | reverse complement strand
GGTACGGCCCGATCTTTCCTGCGCTTGCTCTTCTTGCATTCATTCCAGTTGTCATACGTAAAATAAAGCGCGCTCAATCTCCAACGATCGCTGCGGAAAAAGTTGCGCGGTATGGCGCACTCTGGCAGTCGCTTTTTGCGGCATCTTGGCTCTTTTCTTGGGGTGAATTCCTGTGGGGACTCGTCGCGCTTGCCATCGCCGGAATTGGATTTGGTGCAATGACCCTCTTGAAAGAACTCGGCGGTTCTACTGACCAACCGATTGCGTATCGCGGATGAAGACGGGTGAAGCGACTCTTCGTACCATTCTGTGCAGATGTCTTCTGCGCCACGAAGAGAACTTCGCTTCATTGAAATGTTGAATACAAGTGCAAAGTGCATGCGTCGAGTGGCTCTCTTTGTTTTTGCCATCTCGATCATGACGTTGGATGCACAGGCGCAAGAACTTCAAGATGTGCCGATCACCGGACAGTCATTGGGTGGATTTGTTCTTCCAACCGAACCTGTTGCAAGCGACATCATTATCGAATGTGTTCGCGGATGGGCGTGGGATGTTGACGATACGAAACGACTTCAAGTTGAAGGTGATGTCCGAGTGAAATTTGGTGGCTATTACTTCTCGAGCACAAACGCTGTCATTTGGATCAATCGCATTCCAAGCGGTGATGGGTTGATCAATCAGATTGCCGTCTATTTCCCTGAAGCGGAAGAGCCGACGCGGCGCGCAGGTGTTGGAGCGAGCGGAAGCGATCTCTTGGTGACTGGTAGCACGCGCGGCGAGATCAAACTGACGATCACACTCCTTGAAGATCATGCGCCGGCAAGCAATCCAACCTTGCTTCGGGGCACGACGCGAGTGAAGGGATATTTGGAATCAGTAGCACGTGGCGCGCTTCTGCAAACAAGACCGCAACTCGATGCGCCGATTGCCCCTGTTGATCCACCTCTTGTGGTCGGCGCTCCCGTTCTTCTGCCATCGATAGAACCATCGCTTGCACCATCAACTGTTCGTGTCGAAGTCGATGAGACCAAGATTTTCTCGCCGCAAGGAACCATCTCGTTTTCCGCGGGGAACACCACGATTGAATCCAAAGACGATTGTGTAATGCTCTCCAATTCGGTTCGGGTGGATTACGCAAGCCCTCCTGGAGTTGGACCAGTCAGAGAACTCCAACTCTCAGCAGATCACGCAGTAATTTTTCTTGCTCCGAAGAAAGGCGCCACGACATCGGACAACACAGGGATGATTGATGCGAAAGATGTCGTTGGCATCTATCTCGAAGGTGATGTTGTTGCGACCGATTATCAATACACATTGCGCGGCAAGCGCGTGTATTACGATTTTGCCATGAATCAAGCGATTGTAATGGATGCCGTCATGCGCACGGCCATACGTGGAGGACTCTTGGCGTATGCACGAGCCGAAGAGATGCGACAACTCGCCGCAGATGAGTTCACTGCAAAAAGTGCGCGTGTTTCGACCAGTGAATTCTTCACACCACATTTGGCGGTTGGAGTTCAACGGTTGACGATCACACAGCAACCCGCTTCTTCGGGAGGCGGTTCGTACATGACGGGAACTGGTGCGACGCTGCAGGCAAATGGAACGCCATTTCTGTACTGGCCAAAAATCTCAGGATCGCCAAATCAGATTCCGCTGAAGTACTTGAATGTTGGATTTCAAAACTATCAAGGAACCATCATCAAGTCTGAGTGGGATCTCTTCGATCTGATTGGTGTAGAGAAACCAGATGCGCTAGGCGAAGTCAACTTGGTTCAACAAACTCTTACCAAGAATGCATTCGGCTTGGGATTGAATGCGCAGGCAAATATTTTCGGCGGAACAGGCAATTTCAAGACCATGGGCTTTTACGATTTTCTCAACGAGGAGCAAACAGCTTCTGGCGGGATCATCACCAGTACCGAACAATATCGGGGTGAATTTCTTGCCGATTGGAAGCGCGACCTTGCAAGCGACGTGACACTCGATGCGCAGTTATCGATTTTTAGCGATCAGACTTATGCCTCGATCTTCAAATGGAACGACTATCTGAATCGTCAAGAATACGAATCAAGCGGATATCTGAATTGGCAAAGCGGAAACAATTCGCTTTCTCTGCTGCTCAAATATAATCCGAATGAATTTCTGAGCAACGCCTACATGATCGCGTCGCGTCCATATTCCGTAGACAAGTTTCCAGAATTGGCATATCAGCGTTATGGTGAATCTCTGTTCGGCGATCGTTTGACTTGGACGCAGAATTATTCTGCAAACATGATGCGCTTACGGGTGCAGTCTGGGACGCCCTCAGATTTGGGTATCAGCACGCTTGCTTTTTCGCAGAACACCGCGTTTGGTGCAAATCAAAATATTCGAGATACGTACGACGCGGCCGGATACGACGATCTTATGCGAGCGCGCCTGTACTCACGCCAAGAGATTGCGATGCCGCTTGCAATGGGACCAGTGAAGATTGTTCCATTTGCGCACGGACAAGTTGCTGCATATGTCCTGAATGATTTCCAAGACTATTCAGAAGAGAGCGAAGACATTCGCACGCTGCTGGGAGCAGGAAGTCGATTTTCGACGGAATTCACATCGAAATACAACTCTGTGCGCAGTTCATTCTTGGATCTCAATCGACTGCATCATGTCATTCAGCCCACCGCAATGCTTTGGTATGGATGGAATTCCAACAGCGTGCTTGACACGCCGGTCTATGACCAAGATGTCGAGGCGGTCTCAGGTGCAGCCGTCGCGCAAATTGGTGTCACAAACAAATTGCAGACGATGCGAGGTGGACCTGGAAATTGGCGCTCGGTTGATTGGGCTGTACTCACCATGGGAGCGGTGGTCGACAATCAAAACGATTCGCTGCAACCAACTGAAACTGCCACAGATCCATATGGTTTGAAGTATGCGCAGTCACCGATGCCAAGTTTTTATTCTTGGCGACCGGAATATTCTCAGTGGGGAGATCACTTGTATGCCAGCAGCAAGTTGCAAGTGAGTGATGCGCTCGCGCTGTATGGCCAAGGGGTCTATCTCTTGCAGGACCGCGGGAATTCGGTCAATAGTTTTGGGCTGAACGATTTAGGTCGCGGCACGATCGGTGGCAGCATCCAGCAATCGCCCGATGTGCGCTTCTATTTGGAATACAGATATGTAAATACTTTTGATCCAACTGGTCTTTATCCTGCGGATGAATTTGTGCAAGGTGGCGTGTCGTATCAAATCTCGAAGAAATATTCTTTCACGCTCAGTCCACAATACGACTTAGTCGAGTCAAATTTTCGCTCAGCTGCGGTCAATCTCACGCGGACGTTTCCAGATTTTTATCTCTCGATTGGGGCCGCGTATAACCAAATCGTGGACGAAACAACTTTCTCGATGTCGATTCAAATTCCAGGAGCAGGCGGCGGGGGAACATCGTTCGCACCCAATAGCGATGGCAACGGTATTGCTGGTCTTGGGCAATAAAATTTTACGCTTTGATTTTTTGGTGACGCTCACGTGCGACGCAAAGAAGTTGATGATGTCTTGGTGTGCGGCAAAATGATTTGCCCTAGGCTCAAACACATGCATGGGCTCAAAAGTGGTTCGTGCAGATTTTGGCAGCGGACTGATTCGCAATCGGGCTCAAACATGCTGCGCGCTGAAATCCAGCGCGCCCTCCGGCGCGCTCCAAGACAACTGCGCAGACTTGCTCGGCTTGCAAACTCGCCGGGGTTCAAATCATTCCGCTGCCCACGTTGGCGAATCAAATTCTCGCTCGAACGTTTTTCAG
>CAJCCX010000161.1 GCA_903961015.1 uncultured bacterium | reverse complement strand
CAAACGATGTGGGCGAGTAGTGATCGATTGATCGGTGGTGCGATACAAACTGCGATGGCATCCACGATTGGTTTTGTCATCGCGGCTGTGATTGGAATCCTCGTTGGAAGCATGATCGCGGCGGTTCCATTTTTGCGCAGATCGCTTTACCCGCTGGCAACAATTTTGCAGATGGTTCCACTTGTTGCAGTTGCGCCACTCTTGGTGATTTGGCTTGGATTCGGCTTGCCAACAGCGATTGCAGCAGCGGCAGTTGTCGCTGTCTTTCCTGTTCTGGCAGCAACAATTGATGGACAAGTTTCCGTCGATCCAGGA
Source organism: uncultured bacterium (assembly GCA_903961015.1). Classification (GTDB taxonomy): domain Bacteria; phylum Planctomycetota; class Phycisphaerae; order Phycisphaerales; family SM1A02; genus F1-60-MAGs104. The sequence continues at coordinate 3,127 of CAJCCX010000161.1, read as the reverse complement.
CTGCGCGAATTTTTCTTATTGCACGGCGCTTCGGCTTGGACGCGATGGCGAAAATTGGATTTGCCTGCGTCGATACCAGCCATCGTGACTGGACTGCGAATCGCAGCGGGACTCGCGGTGATCGGCGCAATCGTGGGCGAATTCGTCTCGGGTTATGGTGGGCCAAACGCTCCGCTGGGCATCGTGATTATGACGGCAATGCGCGAGGCTCGCACGGACCTTGTCTTTGCAGCGATCGCACTTTCTGCAGTTGTTGGATTTGCACTCTTTGGCGCAGTGAGTTGCCTAGGATGGCTACTTGTTTCTCGATGGCACGCATCAGGAGTGAATTCTTTGGAGCAATCAAAATGAAGAAAGTAAAGCAGGCTTTTTTATTAACGGTCGCTGCGGTTGGAGTGATGTTTGGTTGTGACCGTGCTGATCCCAATGCAGGCGCACCCAATGCAGCCTCCCCCAATACAGCCAAGACAACTGCGCTCATTCCGATCACATTGCAATTGAATTGGGTTCCAGAACCAGAATTCGGTGGATTGTTCGCTGCTCTGCAAGATGGTTTATATGTCGCAGAAGGATTGGCCGTGGATATTCGCAAAGGTGGCGCGCAAGTTCCTTGTGCGCAGCTTGTGGCAAGTGGCCAAGTTCCGTTTGCAATTGTTTCCGGAGAAGAAGTGCTGACTCTGCGCGCGCGCGGTGGTGAAATTGTCGCAGTATTCGCAACTTTTCAGCGTAATCCGATGGGTTTTATGTTGCATAAAAACAATCCGATTGATTCGCTCGAAGCGCTTTGGAAAAGTTCTTCGACGATCGGAATTGATCCGGGAATGCCATTCGTGGCAATCTTGAACGAAAAATATGGTGGACAGAATCTGAAGATGGTTCCATATTCTGGAGCGCTGGCAACTTTTATAGTGACTCCCGACTCTGTTCAACAGTGCTTCATCACCGCAGAACCTGTGGAAGCGAAATTGCGTGGAGTCGAAGCGAAGGTCCTCTCCCTTGCAGAGGTCTTCAATCCATACAGCGCGGTCATCGCGACAAATGAAACATACTTGAAGGAAAATGGCGCGACCGTTGAAGCGTTTGTTCGTGCAACAACCCAAGGATGGATTCGATATCTCGCAAACCCTGAAAAATATAATCCTGCCATCGCCGCGCTGAATCCGTCGATGACATTAGAGGCGATGAATATCGCGGCGGAATTGGAGCGGTCGTTGATCACGCCTGCCTCGGGCGCCTCAGATATCGGACAGATGACGATGGATCGTTGGAGCAGCTTGGGTCAGCAGTTGGTTGATACAAAGGTGATTCCTGCTTGCGCGCCTGTTGAAAATGCGTTTTTGAGTCGTGGCAAGAGTGCGAAGCAAGCGCCATAAATTGTCTTTTCAGGCTATTCTTCGCAAGTCAAATGCGACTGCCACGCGAAAATATCTGCTTCTTGCTTGCAATGTGCGCGATGACATTCTGCGCGCAATTTGCGCTTGCAGCAGGAGGTCTTGATGTTTGGGGAACTGAACAGTCGATCACCTCGCGAACGCTGACGGTTCGTGACGAGACCGAATCGAAAGACTCTCGTTCTAATTCTTGGTCGGTGATTGTCGAATCTGAGACCGCGGATGTGATCGTGCTCGGACATGCATCTTCATTGGGTGACAAGTCCAACGAAATCGAAATTCCATTTCTCGTTGTTGTTCCAGAAGGTGGACCGGTCGATTCCAAAGCGACGATCATCGTGATGCGCGGCGAACAAGTGATTTGGACTGAAGTGATCGAAATTCATCGCACTCCAAATCCAGCGGACATCAATCTCGATGGAAGAGTCGATGCTGGAGATTTGACACTCTTGCTTTCGAATTGGGGACGATGCGTCAAGCGAGGCGAATGCCTTGCAGACATCGATGGAGATGGATGGGTCGACGGACGCGATATGTCGATTCTGGTGGCAGCGTGGCATTTGTAAAACGCCCGACGCTTCGGATTCAAACCACCACGCTTTGGGAATATCCCAGTCAGCACTATGACGCCGCAGATGGTTCGCGGATGCAGGGGGATAAGAATTATGTTGGTGCGACACCTTCGTGGGTCATATGGCAATTGCTGAAGCGGTACACGCGTGAAGGCGACACGATTCTCGATCCGATGTGCGGAAGCGGGACAACGCTTGATGTCTGCACAGATGTTGGGCGAAAGGGGATTGGATTCGATCTCGTTCCGACGCGCCCCGACATTTCGCAAGCCGATGCGCGCAAGATTCCACTGGCTGATTCATCGGTGGATTTCGTATTTATTGATCCGCCATATTCCACGCACGTTGATTACTCCGATGATCCAAGATGCATCGGCAAATTGGATGCGTCGGGCGATGATGGTGGCAAAGAGTATTACGCCGCGATGGATTTGGTCATCAAGGAATTGCACCGAACATTGAAAGACCGCAGATATATGGCGCTCTATGTCAGCGATTCGTGGCGCAAGCGTCGAGGAGAAAAGGGATCGGGCAATGGGATTTTCATGCCGATTGGATTTGAACTCTTCGCACGACTTCGCAAACGATTTCAACCCGTCGATGTCATCAGTGTGGTGCGACACAACGCATCGCTGGGCAAAGGCAACTTCAATAAAGCTGCCGAAGAAGGAAACTTTTTTCTGCGCGGATTCAATTACCTTTTCATTATGAAGAAGGTCGACGAAGTCGCGGCGCGTCAAGGTCGTTGATTCAATTCCAGCAGTTGCGCGCGTGATGCGCGATCAATTCGCCGCATCGATTGCTCGGCGAGCGCTTCGTCTGATTTATAAAGCGCGTTCGTTTCCTCGTTTGATGGTTGTGCAGCTGGATCGAGAGCAAGTCGCTGAGTACCTGCCGAGTCGCAATCGGCAATTCGCGATCGATGGCAAGTACGGCGATCGATGCTGGTGCAATGCTTTGGAAACAGCGAAGACCCCTTGGTCCAAAGTTTGGATCGACCACACGATCTTTCGTTGGATATCCGCGCAGCACTCGCCAGAGAGTTGCCGCGGGCTCGATGTGTCCGCCTAGAACCGACGCTTGGCTTGTCAGGTTTTCCGCAATTCGCTTGTCCAATTCCTGCGCACTTTGATTGGTGGAATTCACGCACTCGCGCAGAACCAT
>CAJCCX010000160.1 GCA_903961015.1 uncultured bacterium | reverse complement strand
GTCACACCGCTGCGAATTGCAAAATGTCCAACCGCGACTGCAATTTCCTCCGCAATACTTTGGCTGCCCAGCGCATGCGTGAATGTTGGATTGCTGGTCAGCGCATTGCTTGCTGCGATCGCCATGAAAATGAATCCAAGTGATTGCTCGGCGTCCAACTTGGGCAACATACTTTTTGCCAGCGCCATACGCGCCGCGCCGCGCAATCCTCCTACCAACGCCAGGTCTAAAGGCACCTTTGCCTTCGAAAGCTTTTCAAACGAAACCACTTTGCTTTCGCACGCCATGGCGCGGCGCATGCAGTCGAATACGGTTGTGTCGCACGCATCAAGCGTTGTAATGGCGGTGGCCAAAAGCGTCGAACCGTCGGTCACAGAACTGAATCGCAACAATTCAATGGCAGCTTGTTGTTCATCATTTAATGCGCGCGCGGCGGCTGCGGCGCGGCTCCACCAAATTGCGGGCACGCCAATCGCGCCTGCGTTTAATTTTCCAGATGCAATTCCTTGCAACGCCGTCATCAGCGCATCGGTCTTCGCATGCTGATCAAAAAACTTATTGAGTATGCGTTCAGTGCCAGGCATGATCGCCCCCTGCAGAAGCGCTTGAGAATTTTTAGGAAGTGTCTCCACTGTTGCAAGCGACTCATGCAATCGTTTCATTGCCGCTTCCTTATTCGGTTCTAGAAAGCAAGCCGCCGCTTCTTGATACAGCCCAGCAAGTGGAAGTACAGCTTTTTGAACCTCTTCGGTGTCAAGTTTTTGCAAAGCATTATTCTCGGTTTGTTCACCCGAAAGCCCTGAAAGTTGCTTGCCATCCATCTTGGAACTGATCAGCAACTTGTATTCATCATTGAAGCTATTGGAATATCCGTGCGGGTCTGTGCCGCGCAGTGGTTCCATCGTCTCCAAAAGTTTTGCGGCTTTCTCTGGAGTGAGCGATCCTTCCTCCACCAATTGTTGAGCGCTTGACATCGCCAAGTCACCAACTGATGCAGAAACAAGTGCTGAAACAAGCGCTGGTGATTGTGAAATTTGTATAGACAAATTACTCGCGGCTCCAGCCGTATCGAGGTAGGTGTCCCAATCACCGTCTGCCAGCGCAAGATTGGCCCGCGCTCCCAGAATTCGAGCCGCCTGGCGCATGTTCGAAAGTTCTGGAAGTGGCATTTCAAATCCTTGCGAATAATCATGTTCAAAGTCGCACTTGCGCAACTTGCTCGTGGACACAACATCATCAAGAACAGATCCCAACTTGGACATGGCAATTCGTCCGCGTTCAATTTCTTTTGGGGTGGGTTGGGGATTTCCCCTGGCGATATCGGAAATCGCATTCCAATCTTCATTCGTTAAACCAGAATCTATTTTCTCTTGACGAATGTGTGGAAAAATGTTTTGCCACAAAGTCGCCGCGTTGTCATCAGCGTCGCGAGTTGATGCGAGCGGTTTGTCGGTCGCCGCCACACCTGCTTGCGCTTGCAATTGCGCATTCGCCAAAGAATTGGATGCGGTGGCGGAAGAGAACGCGGCCGCATCGCAGCGCTTCAGAAACTCCTCACATATCGTTTGCCGATCCTTGAGGAGCGGCACTAAATTTGTAACGAGGTCCTGCGGTCTTGCCCACCCCACACCCGATGCGACTTCGTGATCCCATGCGATGCATGCTGCTTCGAGTCGAAGCGAGATGTCGTCATAGGTCTGATCGAACGTCGCTCGCAAGGCGATCATCGATGTCCTTGAATCGGCCGAGAGCGTCGCACGCTTCAAATAATTCTGACTCGATTGCTCAACTCGACCATGCGACTCGTCGGGATAAAGTTCTGGGAACAGACGCGCATTCACCACAGTACGAACCTCCCGAGCGACGTCCGGCGAGACGAGCGTCAGCAATTCGATGTTGACGCTCAAATGGAGTTCTCGAATGCGCTTCGTCAACGCGGCCGATCGAGCCCAGATTCGCTTTGAGTCGAATTGTGGATCCTCGTATCCATTACGCGCTGCAGCGGAGAACCCCGATTGAATCTTCCGCCCAGCATCGAGTTGGGATGTGCTCCATTGATCGAGCAATGCAGTGAGCGATTGTTCGTACTCCCAGAGCCGTTCACTGACAGCGAGCCGCGGCGAAACATCCACCCCCTGCAGCACCAGTGGTTCCCACACTTCTCGAAGTTCCAACAGGATCCACCGGTCCGTCGAAACAACACTTCGCGACTTTCGCCGTGAAGCGAAACCACGCAGCACATGCAGCCCCTTGATCTGGTCCGGCAGCAAGAGAGGTTCAAGCGAATCAATAAATTTCAATTCGAGTTCTGCCGAGGAGTTCATCAGTTGTGTGGACGAGCGACAAACATCCATCCAAGCAGTGTTGAACTCGCTCGATGTCATTCCATGATTTTGAAACGCGACCGAGGCTTCTGCCGCCTTCGTCAGATATCGCGGAACCTCGCGCTCGAGATGTGGGTTGTGCACGTCACGAAGATGGTCTTGGTACATCCGCTCGATCACCACCATCTGCCCATCGGTCGTACCGAGAATCCCTCGCCAACGAGCGATTTCATTCTGAGTGAGAGTCGACTTGGCCGGCCAAGCTGGTTGAAGATAACCCACTCCTGCGTGGACAAAATCATCGAGCGTCTTGGGCTTAACGTCTCCACAGAGTGCCAGAATCACCGAAAGAAATAGAGCAGAAAGGTGCATGTGTATGTCCTCGTGTTTCTAAGTTACAGGACATCTCTGACGGGACCTCGTGAATGTGATAGAGAGAATGGACGAAGTCGTTCTGGACATTGGACCTCCCCAGATTTGGTGGACAGCAAGAATCGGCAAAATTGTTTGCGGATGAAGGAGCGTGCCGCTGAGAATTGTTCTTAGTAAATC
>CAJCCX010000159.1 GCA_903961015.1 uncultured bacterium | reverse complement strand
CTCCCAAGTTAAGTCCCATCGATGCCATATCCAAATTGATATACGCGCTCGCATTTACCAATTCGTCTTCGTGCGACTCGACCCACTCGGTAGAGCCGATGATGCCAAATTCTTCCGCGCCCCAAGCGCAGAACAAGATGTCGCTCTTTGGCAACAAGCCCTTCGCAGCGCATTCTGCAAAGGCGCGCGCTGTTTCCATCAACACGATTGTTCCTGCAAGTGGATCTGCCGCGCCAAATCCCCACGCATCATGATGGCAACCAATGACAACAAACGATCCGTCGTTGGCGCTCCCCTTCAGACGAGCAATGACATTTGCAGTGCGACGAATTTCTCGTTTCTGTTCGACTTTCATTCGCACTTGAAGCGCTGAACCACCTTCAATGCGATACGGCATCGCAAGCCCTCCGCGCCACGAAGCGTCAGTCACTTCACTGCCTGTCATCTTGGCAAGAATCTGTCCCGCCGCACCATATCCAATGGGCTGTACAGGAATCTTGGGGAGGTCGATCGCATCTGGATCAAGACGGACTGCATCTTTTGTAGCGGGTTTTCCAGGCGTGAGTGGATCACCTGGATAAGAAAGACTCACAATCGATCCGCGCTGAATACATGTGTCATTCGCCCATGGTCCTTCTGGATAGACATCGCCCTTCTTGAATCCGCTGTCTGCAGGATCGATATAAATCAAGAGTCCTGCAGCGCCCGCTTCTTGCGCGAACTTCACTTTATACCCGCGAAAATTTCCGCCATATCGCGCGATGACGATCTTGCCTTTCACATCCACACCGAGTTCTTTCAATCGTGCAAAGTCTTCGCGTGTTCCATAATTTGCATACACGACTTCGCAGGTGATATCACCCGATGCGCTGTATGCATTCCAACCCCACGTCAGGTCTGAATGCGCCGCAGCTGGATCTTCGGCTAGATTTTTTTCGATGACCGAAAGAACGCCACGGCGAGTTGACGGAGCCGTTGGATTTGAGTCGGCATCATCAGTTTTATCAACGATCTCAACTCGCGCTGAAATTGGCCTGGAAAGAAGCGGCCAGAATTCATGCGTCTCCACCATCAATCCCATCTTGCGAAATGCCAAATCGATTCTTCGAATCTCTCTTGCATCGCCATCTGTTCCTGCGACATGCGGTTCGCCACCAAGCAAGTCGTGCCACTCACGCAAACGAAGTGCGCTCGGCACAGATTCGAGCGACTTGAGTATTGGTGAATCAGAGGTCGGAATTGAAGCGGATGGCGTTTGCGCCAGGATCAGCCACGAAAATTTGATCAGCGCAATCGCGACAACGCAAATCACTTCGCCGCGCCCAAGACCTGAGGCCACGGATTTCCAACGTGACAAACACGCCCCGTCTTATCCACATAATCCTGGTGATATTCCTCGGCTGGATAGAACTTCTTTGCCAATTCAACTTGAGTTGCAATCGGACGGCTGAACTTCTTTTCGCTGGTCAGTTTCGCGACGAGATCTTTGGCTTGCGCGAGTTGCTCTGGCGTTGAACAAAAAACGCCGCTGCGATATTGCGTCCCCGCATCTGGCCCTTGTCGATTGACTTGCGTCGGATCGTGCATCAAGAAAAATCCTTCTGCAAGTTGTCGAAATGAAATCACCGTCGGATCGAAGACCACTTTCACACTCTCGGCGTGTCCAGTCTCTCCACCACAGACCTGCTTATAAGTCGGATTCTCATTCGTCCCTTGCATGTATCCACTCTCTGCGGTGATCACTCCAGGGGCTTCTTGAAATATGTGCTCGACTCCCCAGAAACATCCTCCTGCAAAGTAAGCAGTCTCACTCTTGATTGGTTCGCTTGTCGCTGGCATCTTCGTTCCTTTCTCTACAAATACAAGTGCTGCACTGTTGAGACAATATCGCAATCCTGTTGGCGCGGGGCCGTCCTCAAAGACATGACCAAGATGAGAAGTGCATCGCGCGCAGTTGATCTCGGTTCGTTCCATACCGTGTGCGCCATCCACTTTTTCGCTGACATGCGCAGGATCGACTGGCGAAAAGAAACTCGGCCATCCAGTTCCAGAATTGAATTTGCTATCGCTCGAAAAAAGCGGCAGTCCGCACACGACGCAGCAATATTCCCCCTGCTTTTTGTTGTCAACCAAATTGCCGCAAAAGGCAGGTTCTGTTCCAGAATTCTGTGTGACGCGAAATGCTTCGGGGCTTAACTTCTTGGCCAACTCTGCGATCTCGGTTTTGGAAAGTGGCGTGATATCGAAACCAGATTTGGAATAGGTTCGTTTGGAAGGAAGAGTCGATTTCGTTGTCATATCTTTCGTGTCCTGTTGTGATTTGGAATCTGACGGAGTCTGCTTCCCAGCGTCATCAGCCCGAGCATCCGACAACTCACATGATGGAAGTAAGAGCAGTGCAACTGTTGTTCCAATTGCACAGAGAATTGCATGTGTTCGCGTCATGAGTGAATAAGGATAGGTCAGAGAATTGTTTCATTCGACAATTTATGAGAGATAAAAAACGGCATAAATTGAACAAGTTTGACGCAGAAAAGTTTCTGACAACGTATGCTTCAGGTTGATCTTTGACAATCGGGGCCGAATTGGCTTCGACCGGCCAGCATGGTCTGTCGTCGCGCGTCGTGGAGCATCCAGGCCACGTAAAAAGGATGCAAAACACGTCTGCAAACACGCAGTACGCACTCGCGGCCTAATTTGGCCACGCGGTCACCCCGTCTGACGTCCGATGAGGCGGGGGGCCGACACAAATCGGACTGGTTCCAAAGGGCTGGCACGCCGTGGAGGAACGAGAAAATTGCGTGCCAAGGTTTGCTGCACGCCGCCGTCCAACGGAGCGCAGACCGAGATTGAATGGACGGCTACACGCGTAGATGCGGCTTTTCATATGGATCGGCACAGGGGTTCGACTCCCCTCGGCTCCATTTTTACGGGCACCTTCGTGCCCGCTAGTTTCACGCTCGCCTGCGCTCGCTGTTTGGGTTCACGCTCGCTAGTTTTACGGGCGCTAGTTTCACGCTCGCCTGCGCTCGCTGGACTAGTTTCGCGCTCGCCTGCGCTCGCTGGACTGGCTTCACGCTCGCCTGCGCGCCCGACGAGATTCTCAACGCACCGAAGCGGGATTAATCGAATCCGGCAAGACGATGCCTGAACTTCCAAGGGTTGTGCCTGTCGCAAATGCGAGATCAATCAGCGAAATTTCATAACCTGCAAGTGCATCCACTTCGCGACTCTGCGCATTCGCCAATCGCGATGCAGCGTCCAGCACATCTGTACTCGTGCGAAGACCTACATCAAACTGCCGCTTTTCTCCATCAAATGTTCGCCCAGCCAAAACACTTTCCAAGCGTGCTGCCAAGATTCTTCGCCAAGTGTTTTCGACCGTATCCGCAGCATTGAGAACTTCTTGCGTGATCGCCTGACGGCGCGCCTCGCGACTTGCCAATCTCTGCAACCGCGTCAAGATGGTTCGACTGATCACAGACTTTGCAGCTTCATTTCCAAGAGGCACTGTTGCCGTCGCAGTAAAGATCGCTCCGTCAGCATCGCCCATTGCTCCATACGCAGATCCCAGCGACGAATCATCTCCCAAGAATTGGTACTGATATCCCACCACAAAGTTGGGCAAAGCTGCGTTGCGCGCTAAATCGATTTGTTCTGCATCAACGAGCAGTTGCAGTTCGAGTTCCAAGAGTTCCATTCGCCCCGCCATTGCATCCGCAACCAATTTCTGGTCGTCGAAACGAAGACTGACGGGCGCCGCGTCAGTGATGGGGGCGATTGCCGTTGGACTTTCCACAGGCAATCGAGGATCATTCATAAAGCGTTTCAAATCCCGCTGTCGCAATCGAAGCGCATTATCGGTAATGATGACCTGCTCAAGCGTCCCGCCCAGCCCACTCTCCGCTCGCATCACCTCGATCTCAGGAGCAAGCCCCTGCTCGACGCGTCTGCGCGCCTCCGCTAACTGAGTCGCAGCAACTTCATATTGACGAATGCGAACCTCCAACTGCTTCGATGCGCGGTAGAGATTCCAATATGCCTTCTCCGCATCCGCAAGTATTCGAATCGCCTGAAGCTTGGTGCGAGAATCGATAATGCGCCCCTGATACTTCGCGATGCGAATCGAAGCCGTGTTGGTGCGAATGCCTCCCCCTCGGAGCAGCGGTTGCGAAATCGAAGCCTGCATTCCTGCTTGATATGGAGAAATTCCCGGAGCAAGAATTGACTGTGTATCAAATTGATTGAACAAGGTTCCAGTCGTCACAGTCCCACCAGTTGCAAGCGGAACGCTGACTCCAAGATTTGCGCTGCTCGAATCTGTTGGCGATCCTTCTTCCAATTGAGTCAAAACTCCAGTTGTGTTCTTGGTGTAACCGCCAGTCAAAAGTGCCTCAAACTTCGCGAGTTCTCTATCGATCGCAGTCACACCAATCGCAGGATCAAACTGCACAACACGCAAATCCAAATTGTTTTCCAGTGCACTCGAGCGGACTTGCGCAACTGAAATCTGCGTTCGAACTGGATAGCTCGGCGGTGTAAATCCCTTCGCTCTCGCTTCGGCGACTGCTTCATCAAGCGATTTGGGCGCAATATCGGAATTCACAGCGGGATCAAATGCGCCAATATCTTTCGTGCTTGTAGGAGGTCCAGTGATCTCCTCCTCTCGCGAGAACAGTTCATTCTGGCATCCGATCGCAAAGACAATTGCAACACATATCGAAGCGCAGAACAGACGACGAGCATTCATCATCTTGGACGCATCATTCATGGCGAAGCGCCTCGATGGGATCCAATCGTGAAGCTTTCAGCGCAGGGAAGAATCCAAAGCCCAGTCCAACTGCAGCGCTGAAGGCGAAGCTCAAAAACACCGCCCACAACGGAACATCCGCATTCTCCAGTCGCGCACCAGGAATCAATGTCAATCCAATCGCAAATAATTTTCCAATGATGACGCCGACAAGTCCACCCGCCAAGCACAAAACCATCGCCTCCAACAAGAACTGCATCATGATCGCAGCAGGAGTCGCGCCGACTGCCTTGCGAAGACCGATCTCGCGGGTGCGTTCAGAAACAGACACCAACATGATGTTCATAATTCCAATTCCACCAACAAGCAGACTGATACCAACAATTCCCGCCGCAATCGCAGTGATCCCAGACGCCAGCGTCTTGAATTGATCGATGTATCTGTCAATCGCCTCCGCACGAAATGTGTCTGGATCTCCTGGCTGAATGCCGCGAATACGACGCATTGTCCGCTGGATTTCCGACTTTGCCTCTTCAGAAACTTCAGCACTCTTGGCTAATGCTATGACTCGCAAAAAATACTCTGTCGACTGCAATTTGATTGCGACTGAAAATGGAATAAATAATTCTGCAGTGTTCGAATCACCCCCGAACATGCGCGCTTGCAAGGTCTCGATCACTCCAACCACAAGAAATCGTCGACCGTCAACCAAGATATGCGACCCAACCGCATCCGAAGGCAAGCGTAATTCATCGATTGCAGATTCATTCAGCAAGCAGACTTGCCGCTCGCCAACCTCATCAATTCGGTTGAACTTTCTTCCTGAGATCACTCGGCGATTTTCAGCTTCGTGCCAATCAGGCCAAATACCGACAACAGTGATCCCATCAAGTTCTCTTTCATCGCTGGCAATCGAAACTCCAAACTCAGTCACTGGCGTGATCGCTCGCAGCGAAGGACACGATGCTTGCAATTCTCGCACTTCCCACGGCTTGATCCGAATCTTTTCACGAGGGTAAAGATTCCTCGGCTTATCATCTGGCCGATCTGGAAAAACATAGATTCGATTTGCGCCAAACGATTCGAATTCTGTCAGCACGCTCGTCTTCAATCCACTCAAAGCTGCAATCACCGATGTCGTGCTTGCCACTCCAACAATTATGCCAAGCGCTGTCAACAAACTTCGTTTGCGATTCGCCCAAATCTGGCTCAATGCCAACTTGATTGCCTGAGAATAAAAATATGGACTCAGGATCATGCGATCACCTGACCGGCCTGATCTTGCGCAACTGGCAAATCGCTGAGCACCAAGCCGTCTCGCAGACGAATGACTCGCTGGCAATACGCAGCGACTTCGTTCTCGTGGGTGACGATCAAGACGGTCTGGCCTTCAGCGTGCAACTGCCGAAAAATTTCCATAATTTCAGTGGTTGTCACCGAATCCAAATTGCCCGTTGGTTCATCGGCCATCAAGATCGCAGGCTTATTCAATATCGCACGCGCTATCGCGACACGCTGTTTCTGCCCACCAGAAAGTTGGTTTGGCCGATGGCTCACTCGATCAGCCAGACGAACTCGATTCAACGCATGCAGCGCGCGCCGCGTGCGCTCACGGCTTGTCAGCCCTGCCTCACGCGAATAAATCAGCGGCAATTCAACATTCTCCAGTGCAGTCTGGCGCGCAAGCAACTCGAATGACTGGAAGACAAATCCGATTTTTTCGTTTCGCACCAATGCTAATGATGCTTCCGACATCTGCGAGACATCATGTCCATCAAGTTCGTATGAACCCTCTGTTGGTTTGTCCAAACAGCCAATGATGTTCATCAGCGTGCTCTTGCCAGAACCCGACGCGCCCATCACTGCAATCATTTCATTCTTGCCGACATGCAAGTCAACACCACGCAGTGCGCGAATTTCTTCTTCGCCAACACGATAAATCTTTTTCATTTGGCGGACGCGAATCATGTGTGCATCAAGCTCCCACTTTCACCGACACGCTCGATGTCTTGCCTGCTGTCTTACCTGCATCCGCAGGAACAATTGTTTCCTTGCGAAGCTTCTCGCCACCTTTCAATTGTTCGAGTGTCTTGTATGGTCCCACCACAACGGATTGACCGGCACTCAATCCCATCTCAACGATTGTTTCAGTCAAACTGCTCGATCCCAATCGCACAGGAGTCGCGACAGCGACGCCATTTTCGTCAAGGAAAACAATCGCCACCACACGCTGAGCTCCTTGAAAGACTGTCGATTCTGCCAGAGCAGTCGGCAAGTCATCGCGCTTGCGCTCGACAATTGCTTGCGTTGGAACCAGCATTCCACGGTGCTCCTTGATTGCAATATCAACATTCGCTGCAAGGCCAGAAAAAATGCGCGTCCCCTCTGTATCGAGCGAGACATCGACTTTGAATGTTCCCGATCCTTGTGTCGCAGACGAAGCCGATCCCTGTCCCGATGTTCGTTGCAATGCGACTTCTTCCACGACTCCGTGAAATGATCGTCCAGAAAATGCATTGATGAAAATCTCTGCGGGCTGTCCTTCCAAAACTTTCGCAATATCCGCCTCCGCAACCTGAGCTCGCACGCGCATCCGAGCAAGGTTCGCGATTGTCATGATCACAGTTCCCGCATTGTTCATGGTTCCAACGACGACTAATTCGCCGACTTCTGCATTGAGCCTCGTGATGGTTCCATCAATCGGAGCGCGAATGGTGGCGTATGACACTTCCTCTCGGACGCGTTCGATTTCCGCTTCACTCGCCGCAAGCGAACTTTCCAAAGCACCAATGTTTTTCTGACTCCCAACTACGGCTGCTTCGATTTCCTGAACTTTGACCATCGCATCTTCAAGTGCTTGACGAGCCACATCTCCTGTCTCGAACAGTTTGCGCTGGCGCTCTAGATTCCGCTTCGCATTCTCGAGCGACTGCTTGGGACCTTCGATACGTGCGCGTTCAGCTTCAAGTCGTGCGCGTTCGCCATCTCGCCGCGCCGTGGTCGATGCAAGAACCGCTTTCAAATTGCGGTCGTCCAACTGAACAACCAAATCTCCCTTATGCACGACATCGCCTTCGCGCAGCGGAAGCGCCATAACTCGAGCGGAAATCTGAGCTGAAATATCCACTTTGGAAACAGGCTCGACAAAGCCCGGCGCCGAAACGCTCTCGTTCAAAGAACCCTCTCGAACTGCGGTCGACCGCGATTCCAAACCATCAAGTGCACGCCAACCCATGAACGCCGTGAAAATTTCACGACCACTCAGAATTGCAATCACAATGGCGACCGAAAGGGTAATCAATCCATATTTTTTAAGCTTGGACAATCGGTTCTCCTAAAGTCTGATCTGAGTTGGGCAATGTTACCCATTCACTAAACAGAACAAAAAAGCCCCCAGTCACAGGACCGGGGGCTTGAAATCACAGAAGAAACTAGAAGACCAATCTCAGATTGGGCAAGTTCCCCAACCGCTGAGCAGACCTGCAAGATCTGCGCCGTTGGTTGTGTTGTCACCGTTGATATCGCCACCGGGCGTTCCCCATGCGGAGAGCATGGTTGCCAAGTCCGCACCATTACGGAACCCGTCGTTATTGAAATCACCTGGGCATGCTGGTGGCAAGACTCCACTTGGAGATCCATAGATATCAAACGCGGTGTTGTACAGATCGTTTGGATCTGCGCCTGTTTGTACGACATAGGCGCCGTTGAGACCCGTGTACTTCACAAATCCAGGCGTTGGAAAGGTTGCAGAACGCCAATTGAATGGAGCACCAGCTGTATCGAGGAGATTGATTCCATCATAAGCACAGATGAACCATGCAAAGTTGGAGACCGTCCCCGATGCACAAGCTGCATTAGATGCGTACGCAGTCAAGTAGTAGTTTCCTGCAGGCAAGTTGAATGCTGCGACAATGTCGTGAGACGCTGTTGCTGCATTATCTGTTGCCGTGTCGTATGGCACTGGGAATGGAACAGATCCAGCAACCACTTGATTCGATGCGACCGGAGCAGGATTACCTGCTGCTCTGCTCCACACAACATAATTCAGTGTCTCATTGACAGATCCAGCTCCGGAAAATCCTTTGACCGTCATACGAGAAACGTCATAACCTGCTGCAGTCGCAGGCACCAAGAAAGGCTGCGCCATCCAGCGTTGCTGACTTGTCGCTGCAATGCAACCCGAACTCAAACCAAGATTTGTGTTCACGCCAGCCGTTGTGACAACATACTGTTGAGCTCCTGTTGTGAAGACAACATATTCAAATGAAGTCACAATCGGCAAGGAGAATGTGACAGCAGTAGATGGGTCAGCACCCGCAGCCACAAAACCTCCGACTCGAACCATGTAGTAGTTGTTCGCAGTTGCATCAATGAGCGTGATACCACTGGCGAAATTAGTTGCCGAGCAATCGTCGTTGCAACCGATGTACAAAGAAGGCAAGGTTTGCGCACGAGTTGCGGTCATAACCGGATCTGTACCCAAGTTATAGAGTGCAAAAACCGAATCACTGGTTTGAGTTCCACTGGCACAAGCTGAGAAGGTCAAAGCTCCGTTTGCAGGTGCTTTGATCGTGTACCAAAGATCCTTACCCATCGCCGATGCGCACTGCGCTGCAACAGCAGCACCAGGACCATCTGAGCCAGCGTTCGTGTTGTCCGCAATAACATTCGCCTGACCAACAGTGATGAGCTGTGATGATGTTGCGCAGTCATTCGCAGGCGCGCCAGCAGTCGCACTGCAGGAATAAATGAACAAGCCGCAACCAGTCACTGCTTGATCAACGCATCCCTGATCCCAGCCGATTTCGCAGCAGAGTGGGTTGAAGTTGCAGGTGTCTTCGCAGCACGCTGGAAGATTGCATCCACCTGAGGCATGAACTTCGGTGCATGATGCAGTGGAAGTTCCGCAGATTGGATTATTGAATGGCGTATGCGAAATAGTCAACAAGTACGTTCCGCACGCTTGCGTTGTTGTCTCTGCTGCCGTTGTGTCGAATGGGACGGTGACAACAATGAGATGTTGTCCCGCGGCGCCTACGAATGTGTTTGCATTTGGGCAGACAGTCGAGTTGAAAGTTGCATTGAAATTTCCAAGGCATGGATCTGCGACATTCACATTCGGCTTGATGAAAACAATCGAATTTGGCATTTGGCCAACCCCTGTGGAACTGAGTGTCGACAGATCGGCGCGCACTGTTCCTGCGGGACAAGTGACGAGCATCCAATCAAGGTCGCGTTGGGTATATGTCGTCGATCCAGTTGGGATATAAAGACCCATTTGTCCAGACACATACATAGTTGCGCCGCTTGCGAGCACTCCAAGATCTGTGAACGCAGCAGGAGCTTGATTGCAACCACCGTTGGAATCAATCTCACCATTGAGATGTGCACAGCCGTCTGTGGTGACGATCGTTCCTGGTGGCGGAGTGACTGAACATTGTCCGGATGCTGCGCTGGAGAACAACATTGTTGTCCCGACGAGCGCAGTTGCGATTGCGCAAGATAAATTTGTTTCTAGTCTCATGGATTTGCCTTAATTAAATGGGGTGATTTCGAACCGAACTGGAAAAAATATTTCGCTTACAAAGCGATAAAGATTATTGCTTTATGAACATAACCCTAAAAAGCGCATGTGCAAAAGATTTTCACTTGAATTGTCAAGATAACTCAATTGATTATCGGACAATTGCTCTTCCCATTTGGGCTTCACCTCAAAAAGAAAAACCCCCTCGGCATTTCGGCCGAGGGGGGTGTGTTCAAAACTAAAGGAAACGATTCTCGAAACAATCTATGAAGCTAGATCAGTTCGGGCAAGCGCCCCAACCGCTGAGCAGACCTGCGAGATCTGCACCGTTGGTTGTGCTGTCACCGTTGATATCGCCACCAGCGGTTCCCCATGCGGAGAGCATGGTTGCCAAGTCCGCACCGTTGCGAACACGATCGCCGTTGAAATCGCCTGGGCATGATGGAGCACTGCAAGAAGCAGCGTTGTTGCCGTTGATGGCGACAACCCATTGAGCCGTGAAGGTCGCGCCGACTGTTTCAGTCAAGACGTACGCAAGGGCAGTATCAGCACAACTGAGTCGGCAATATGTATTGGACGGGACCGCTGGGCTTGGTGTATTACCAGAAGCACGAATACCGTAACCACTCGCAGCAGGCACTCCAGAAACACCAGCATACAAATCTGGGCAATCCATGATGACCACCAAGTTCTTAGTGCGATACTGATCGACGCAGATTGGCTGCGCGAAGTTCAGTGTCGCAACATAGGCACCACCAGGAACCAAGACTGCTTGCTCAGAAATCATGGCCAAGTCGCCACCGTCTGCTCCATTATTAACAGTCTTGAAGCGTGGTGCACCACCGTCAAGATCTTGATAGATCCCGATCGTCGCTGGGAGAGGAATGTCGCTGACAAAACTTGTACATGCCGCTCCATTAACAGCACGACGTACCGAAAAGACGCCAAAGTTGATGCAGCTGATGTTTCCACCAACTGTTCCTGCTGGGAAGACACGAGCGTATGAATTTGCTGTTCCTCCACCAGTTCCGCAATTTGGGAATGCTGGGTTTACTCCGCAGGCAACAAGACCTCCTGTACCCAGTGTTGGGTTGACATTAAGCGTCATGGTGTCTGGACCAGGAGCAGTGCAAGTACCGTTGGCAGCACCACCACCAGAAACCAAGATTGGACAAGTGGCAGGTGTTGAAGTGAGACTCAATGTGTAGTCGTTGAAGGCTCCACTTCCACAAGGATTTCCTGTGAATGCGGAATCACTAACAAACGCATAGTAAACGCCTGCATTCAAGCAGTAAGTCGACACGGTTGGGCAAGTTCCTGCGCCTGATGCCAAGACCGAAATACCTGCGCAAGCTGCAACATTGATATCACCAGACAAAATCAACACGTTCACCAAACGAGCTGCCTTGACGGAGAGCGTGACTTGGCTGCCTGCAGCAACTGAGAACGAATAGAAATCCGAGTCGCGAGAATCAACTCCGGCAACGGTATCGGCCCATAAAGTTCCTGCGACGATCGAGCCAATTGAAATTGGCTGTGATTCGCCGGCCGCATTGCAACCGTTATCGGTTGCGCTGCCGCAAGGTTCGCTTTCGTTGACATTTGATGTGTCAAGTACGCACGCAGCTGGCATCGTGAACCGAATCGTTCCTGTTCCTCTATCGGCATCTGAAAAGGAACCCATACGAACTAGGTAGGTGTTTCCTAAAGTAACAGCAACGCTCATTTCGGATGCGAAAGTTGTTGGAACAGCCTCGGTCGTATTACAAACTCCACTTGCGCCGTCGTCATTGCAACCAACGAGCACAGTGCTGAGAAGGTTGTAATCAAAGGTTGCTGGAGTTGCGCCGAGGTTATAAACCGCCAACTTGTTGTCGAATGACACCGAATCGCAAGTGGAAACTGTCATTGTGCCGTTCGCAATCGGAGAAACCCTGTACCAGATATCACCGAAGAAATTATCACTTCCAGAAGCGCAAAGAGCACCATCTGTGACTGGTCCATCTGTGGTTGCTCCAACGGTTGTGAAGGTGCGACTACTTGAGACCGATGGGATCGTTGTTGGGCTTGTAGCGCAATTATTGACTGGTGCGCCAGCAACGACTGGGCAAGAATAGTAACCGCACAATTCAATTGCCAAATCTACACAGCCTTGATCCCATCCAATCTCGCAGCAGAGTGGGTTGAAGTTGCAAATGTTTGTACAGCAAACTGGGTTGTCGCAACCGACACCTACATGGACGACATTGCAAGCGCCCGTAGCTCCAATGCAACCAGCACTTGATGCTGTGAAAGCGACTATT